>JAUMVQ010000157.1 GCA_030530085.1 Desulfovibrionaceae bacterium
CTGCTGCTTTACTGCCTGGAAGGCTATAGGCAGCCGGGTGGACAAAAAGACACAAAACGTTTCAGGAACTATGCTGTAAGGCAATAATCCTTAGAAACGCTTTGTTCCGGTAGCACAATTTTGGCTTGTAGTCCAGTTTTTATTAGGGCATTTATGATATTGCATCTTGCAGTTTCTTTTGTGCACTATTGCGTGGTAATAATAGCAACTTGCTATGAAAAGCACAAAATTACAGATGCAGCGAACGTATATCCAGCCTGCTTCCTTCGAGATAGTGCCTGTACATGAGCTTTGCCGGAAGCAGCCTTATCTGGATGTCCTTTAGTCCCAGGCTTTGCAGCATGGCAAGGGTGACCGTCCCCTTTGCGATGATTTCGGATGAGGCCGTCGGCATGAGAAAGCAGTTGCGCACCTGCATCTTGTGGGCTTCTGTAAAAGGCTGAAAGGCCAGCTGGTACAGATACTGCTTGGTTACTGACTCGATGCCGGGATTGCCGCTCAAGTCCTTGTGCCGTTCCAGCAGGAGATTGTAGTACTTCGCGTCAAAGATGATGAAGCGGCAGTCGTTTTCGCCAGCCTTAACGACAGAAACGATGTCAGGGACAAGCGTGTCTGAGGCCAGTCTTGCAAAGGTCGTCCCGTCCTGCGCAGTGCCCGTCCATTTGGGCCTCTCTATCAGGTCAATGAGTTTTTTGCGCCGCATGGCCTTGTATTGCCCTGCCAGAGGCACCGGCAGGCTTGAGATCGGCCTTTGCAGCTGGTTGTCCAGAACCTCTGCACAGACTTTTTCCCAAACCAGGTTAAAGGTGCTGGTGCCAAACATGCTGAAGCAGTCCAGATTGTCCAGGGTATTGCTGTTGGCCATATAGGCATAAAGCGTTTTCAGCAGCAGCTGCTTTCTGGTGCTGAACTGGACATTGAGCTCCCTGGCGATGCGATTAAGGACATACTCCTTGTCGCCAAAGTCTTCGATGTCCTCATCGGAAATATCGGCACCTGCTATGTCAAAGAGTTCCAGCAGCCCGGCATCCCGTAATTCCTTTGAGCAGCGTGTGATGATGCACTTATGCAGGCGCGTGAAGAAGTCGTACTCGTCTTGTACCCTCTTTCTGGTGAGCAGTTCAGGATAATAGGGCCTGTTGCCGCTTAAGAGGGTAAATGTTTCATTGATGGTCTTGTCCCAGAGTATCTCGCCCTGCCCGTTGGCCTCGATAATGTCCTGGGTGCTGGAATATACCCCGTTCTCGATGTAGTCGTGGAGAAGGAAGAGCATGACAGCCAGCATGTTAAAGGCACTGCTGCCACTGGTCTCGTTGTACATGCGGATGATCTGTTCCTGGGCATTGTATTTTTCCAGGACTTTCAGCACCTGTTTTAGCGACTGTATCAGCTCTGCCCGGGGGACGTTGCCGTCAGGCAGGTATTTGGGACAGCATTTCAGTACATACCCTCTGATGGTGATAACCCCGACAAAGGTGAACACATAGAGATACCCGCTTTCACCGGCCTCAATATCGGCAATTTCGATATCCTCTTCCGCAAGATCCGTGAGGTGCTTCTGCCTGTCACTGGCACTGACGGCTTTCAGCACGCCGTATTCCTTAAGGCGCTTCAGGATGCGGACAGCCTTTTCCGCGGAGCACTTTAAGGCTTTTGCCAGGTCTTCCAGGGAATAGCGCTTCTGCTCCCTAAGGAAGACTGAAATCATGCTTCGCCACCTTCATCTTCGTCGCCCTCTGTCATAGCATCAGCTTCAGGCACAGCATCAGCAAACTGGCTGCTGATGCTGTCGCAGAAGATAAATACGCCCCTGGTGTCAAATTCCCTGCAAATCCTGGAATACTGGTTCCTTGCCTCTTCATTGCAGCCTCCAAAGAGAGTGCTGCGCTTCTGCTTTGCAGCATCCTCAAAGAGGTACATGATGACCTTGTTCTTAAAGACACGGGCAAAGGCATCAGGATCAAACAGTTCTCCTTTGGGCAATACCTTGCCGGAGAGAAAGTACGGGCCCAGCAGCTTGTCCTCGTTCAGCCTGTAGGTGACAAGCTCGCTGTTGATGGCCTTGCGGAGAGCATTCCATTCCACCATGCGGGCGTATTCTCCCTGGCCTAAGACTACCTTTTTGCCTGCGATTCCTTGCTCGCTGTCATCAATGCCCAGGTACGTAAAGTCCCATCTGCGCTTGAAAGCCGTATCCATGGGAAAGACGCCCTGATCAGCGCTGTTCATGGTAGCCCAGATAAACATGTTGCCAGGGATGCAGATTTCCTGGTAGTCATCCGGCGTGCCGCCGAGCTTGTCAGCCAGATACTTTTTGATGTCTTCCGAGGCCTGGACCGGGTATAGGCTGCGCCCGTCATCGTCGCGGTCCAGGAGCTGGAACACATCGCCGAACACTGCTGCCACATTGGCACGGTTGATTTCTTCAATTATGAGCAGGAAGGGCTTTGGCGTGTCAGTCCGGCTGTTTTTAAGGGCTTGTACGTAGGTGCGCATGAAGGGTCCCGGCACATAGGAATACGATATGGAGTCCTTCCCTTCACTGTCCTTGCATGGCACAGGCTTGTATGTGCCGACAAAATTGGCATAGGAGTAATCAGGGTGGAAGGTCACACGCTCATATTCAACGCCAGGCAGTTCGTCCTTTTCCTTGTTCAGGGTAAAGCTCTTGCCTGTGCCTGGGGCACCAAAGAAAATGCGGTTTCTTTCGAGATCTGAATGGTATCCTGTGGCTTGCATAGTATCATCTGCCTCAGAAGGCTCGCTGTACTCTGCCGTTGCGGCAGGCAGCTGATAGTACTTTTGATACAGGAACAGCATGTTTTCAGGATTTTTCAGTTCGCAGCAGGCTGTATTGCTCCCTTCGTCTGCCGGAAGCCTGTCTGATTCATCAAATAAAAGATGCCAGTCTCCGTGTTTCTGATGCGCCAGTTGAGCTTTTTCATCATAAAAATACGTATGAATGTTATCGACAAAGGCTACCAGTCTGGGACCGTCTGTCACAACAAAAACAGAAGAGAACGAAGTATCATAAAATGCTTTTAGCCCGTCTGCTTCTTGTGTAGCCGTTTTTTGGGTCATTTTGACGGTCTGCGCTGATAAGGAGTTAAGCGTCTTTTTCCAGCCGAGAGAGCCCTTGGTGTTTTTATAGTTGTCTAAACTGCCGGTCCCGTTCCATCCTGTTGCCACAATGCCTTTTTTGCAACAGTCTTCAATAAACTGCTCAGATAAGCCAGAATAATCCAGCTTGAAAAAATGACGCATCTCGGAGCTATTCCCAAACATTGCACGGGCGATGTCCTCGAATAGGTATGCCTTATTGCCTGTCTTCTTCCTGATCAATGCGAGCTGCCCGTTCATCCCATAGTATTTGCTTGCCGGACGAAGTCCGAAGCCAAAGAGAAAATGCCTGAGCTCGTCAGGCTCATACCAGCCGACAAACTGATCCGGGAAAATCATGCGAAAATATTTGAGCACCCAGGGACAGGACGCCAGTTCCCCTATGTGTTCGTTCAGAGCATCATCCAGTTTTTCATATGCCCTAACAGAATCAAGCACTGAGGATTGTATTATTTTGCATCCTTGCTCAAGATGTAAAAATTGCAAGGCGTTATCAGGTCCGAATTGTTTGCTGAAAAGGTCAAGCAGTGCTTTGATTTTATCAGGGGGAGTTCCGTATCCGACATCATGGGTTTTGGCATAGTCCATTACCAGGTTGGCAGCCCGCTCATATGCAGCCTGTTCGTAAGAGAATTCCTGTCGCATGGCTTGTCCCTCCTGCTATCGCACCTTTCATGGCACAAACCAGATATTCCTGAATCTGGCATGCTTCTCCCTGCCTGCCGTAGCAGCTGTGCGCACCCTGGTATTGCTACTGCCATTGTCCTTATCCCTGTTTGTCCTGCCAGGGGAGCCATGTCATTGACTTTGGCAGGAGCGCCAATGACAAGCGGTCTAAAGGACAACTTAGTTAGTGTACGGCAATTTGTCCTGAAAGTCATTTTTTGGCGTTGTGCATATCGCTTATTTCGTCGAGACATGGCCTGTACAGCCGTCTGTGTGGCCTGTCATGTCCCGCAAGATCCGGGAAATTTTAGGATGCCTTAAAAAAATGGTGTTACTTTTTTAAAAATCGTGTTACTAGTGGCATCGTCAAAAGCATCGGGTATGCGATGCTCACTATCACGTAAGAACAGGAGTTCACCATTTATGACTAAAGGAATCTGCAGGAAACCCCTGCTCGGGGCCTGCGCCCTTCTCTTCTGCCTGTCACTGGGTTTTGCAGAGACGGCTTCTGCCCATTTTGGCATGGTCATTCCCTCTAAGGACATGGTGCTTGAAAAGAAGGACGCCTCAATAGAAGCAGACTTTGCCTTTGCCCATCCCATGGAAGTCAATGGCATGGATCTGGCCATGCCCGAGAAATGCCAGCTTTTTGTCGGAGGCAAAGCCACAGATCTCCTTCCTTCCCTTAAGGAAAAAAAGATTATGGACCACAAGGGGTACAAGGCTGACATCGCCATACAGCGCCCCGGCGTGTACCAGATTGCCATGACCCCCAAGCCCTACTGGGAAGAAGCCGAGGACTGCTACATTGTGCACTACACCAAGGCCTACATTGCCGCCTTCGGCGATGAGGACGGCTGGCAGGAGCCTCTGGGGCTCAAGACAGAGATAGTGCCCCTGACAAGGCCCTTCGGCAATTACGCCGGCAATACCTTCCAGGGACAGGTCCTTCTCAACGGCAAGCCCGTTGCCGGGTGCGACGTCGAGGTGGAGTACTTTAACAAGGATGGGAAGTACAAGGCTCCAAACGACTACATGGTCACCCAGGTCGTGCGCACCGACCCCAACGGTATCTTTACCTTCACCGGACCCTTTGCCGGCTGGTGGGGATTTGCTGCCCTGAATACCTCTGAGGAAAAGATGGACCACGAAGGCGCCAAGAAGGACGTTGAACTTGGCGCAGTCTTGTGGACCCGTTTCCTGGCTCCTGTCACTAAGTAGCTGTTTAAGCCCCCTGAACAGCTGCCAAAACGGCCGGATTCAGCACAAAAAAACTGGAAAAGCCACTTTTTTCAAAAAAAAGCTTGCCTTTTTTCCCGGACATGCGTAGAAGTCTTTTTCGTTGCTTGTCACTACGGCAAGCAGCCTGAATGGCAAGGTAGCTCAGCTGGTTAGAGCATGCGGTTCATACCCGCAGTGTCGAGAGTTCAAGTCTCCCCCTTGCTACCA
>JAUMVQ010000158.1 GCA_030530085.1 Desulfovibrionaceae bacterium
ACAGGAGAGCATTATGACAAAAAGGCTGTCCAAAAAGATACGGCAAGGGATATGGCATTGCGGGGTATATGCCGGCAAAAAGGCGCAAAACGGCTTTACCCTGCTTGAGATGCTGGCCTGCCTGCTCATTGCAGGGCTCATGCTGCAGGCCCTGACCGGCATCTGGCGGGAAAGTGCCAGGGTAAGCGAGCAGGCCGGCAATGGCTATGCCCTGGCGCAAATAGTTACGGCAGGGCAGGAATACTGCCGCATATACTATGCCTCATTGCTTCAAACAGCAAAAAAGGCGTCAGGCCCTGAGATCAGCACGGAAGACCTTAAAAAGGAAGGCCTGCTGCCTGAGGGCTTTGAGGAAAGCAATGCCTGGATGCAGGGCTGCTCCCTCTTTGTCCGCAAAAGGACGCTTGCCTCAGGGGAAGAAGTGCTTCTCCTTTTTGCACTGACTAAGGGCGGACGCGGCACTGACTATGATGCCGGCAATGCATCCTTCATCCATCGCGAGGCACCCTCTGCAGCACGCTACGGCGGGCAGTACGCTGGCTACATTGCTGCTGAAAGCAATGCAGCCGGCAAGGAAAAGGGGCATCTGGTCTCGGCATACGGCGGCTATGACGTAAATCTATCCGAATATGGACTGCCTGAGCCTGAGCCAGGGCATTTAGGCGCCTTATGCCAGCTTGACGGCACTGATGCCAATACAGACGTGCTGCACCGCGTGGCTGTGCCCGGGCACCCTGAGCTCAACCAGATGACAGTCACCCTTGATATGACAGGCAACAGCATAGACAACATTGGATCCCTGCAGCTTGCCTCTTATGCCAAAAGCGATGCAGCAAGGCCCATAAAGGCAGGCAGCAAGTGTGCCAGCACGGATGCAGGCAGGCTCTTTCTGGACAAGGACTACGGCATCTACCTCTGCCGCTATGTGCAGGGAAAAACTACGCCAGAGCTTGTGCTTGTAAGCGATTCAGGCAATGCCATGTCCCTGGCCTCGGCCACCCTGGCAACGGACAATGCGCTTATTTCCAAGCCTGACTGCTCGTCAGAGGCAGGGCTTGTGCCTGCCATCTACCTGGCTCCTGCCATAGCCTCCTCAGGGCCCAGCTCGCCGGCCATGGCCTCATTCAGGGCCTGGGCCACCACTGAAAACAGCACGCAATGGCGCATCCATCTCAAGGTCAAGAATATGAGCCATACAGAGGCCTCGCAGTGGTACACGCCGACAAGCCAAGGCAGCAATGCGTCCTACTACGGATCCTGCATGGTGCTGACCATGTGCGCCAGATCAGGAAAGTAAGGGACGCAAAAACGATTATGCGCATGAGACACAAGTTTGCAGGGAGGATGCCCCTTTGAAACAGCTGCCAGGACGCCCAATACAGACAGCCATGCAAGGCACAGCAATGCTTGCAGCAGCACTGATTCTGAGCTTCATATTTCAGGCAGGGCAGTGCCTTGCGGCAGAGCCTCAGGTCAACGTGTACAAAAGGGCCTGCTCCGTATTCAGGATACCGCCTGCCCTCATCATGGCCATTGCCAGGACTGAATCTGACTGCAACCCGCTCTGCATTACCATCAGCGGCCGCGAGTACAGGCCGCGATCAAGGGAGGAAGCCATAATGCTGGCACAAGAAGGCATGAGGCAGAATAAAAGCGTTGACGTGGGCCTGATGCAGATCAACAGCTACTGGATAAAGAAGCTGGGGCTTTCCTGCAGGACAGTGCTTGAGCCCCGCAACAACGTGCTGCTGGCAGCCTGGATACTGGACCAGGAAATGCGCCGCTACGGGCGCACCTGGAAGGCAGTAGGCGCCTATCACAGCAAGAAGCCTGCAAGGCAGCGTGCCTACATTAAAAAAGTGCAGAAAAACTGCCTGCCACTTCTGGTGGCTGCAGGGACGGCACATACGGGGGCGCTATGAGCACAAGCATTCTTGGCGCAGGCAGTATGAATTTCCTTCCGGCTTTTGCGGCAGGAAGCCTTAGCGGCCTTCCCCTCGCCTTTTTTCTGTGCGCAGCTTTTGTCCTGGGTACCGTGCTTGGATCATGCATTGCCTGCCTTGGCGAGCGCATAAGCCATGGAGAAAGCCTCTGTACAAGGTCCAGATGCCCCTCCTGCCACAAGCCCCTTAAGCCATGGCATATGATACCGATCTTAAGCATCCTCATCCTTAAGGGGCGCTGCGCCTTCTGCGGCAGGCATATTCCACTGGGATCAACATTCCATGAAGCAGCCATGGGGCTCATCTGCACCATCTTCCTGGCCGAGACCGTACAGTACGGACTTCTCTTGCAGCAGGTCCTCAGCCTCTATGTCCTTTTGTTTTTCCTCTGCCTTGCAGCAGAAGTGGACAGGCGCACCGGCCTGCTGCCTGACAGCCTGCTTCTTCCGGCACTGCTTGCAGCCATATGCCATGCGGCCATAAGCCATGCAGCGCAGGCAAGTTCCGGCCTGGCTTTTTCAGGCGCCTTGCTGTCAGGTGCCCTAATCAGTGCCTTTGCCTGGGGAGCTTCTGCTGCCCTGCTCTTCCTTTTGCTGCGTTTTGGCTGGATCCGGCTCTATGGGACTGAAGCCATAGGAACAGGAGATGCCTGCCTTGCCTTCATCCTGGGCCTTGTCACTAAAGACTCAGTCTTTCTGGCTGTAGCCATAGCTTCCCTGCTGGCCATGCTTGCAGTCCTGCACAAACAATGCAGAAAGGCTTTCTATGTCCGGGAGCTGGCTGCAAAGGGCGCCATCCCCTTCGGTCCCTTCCTGGTGGCAGGAGGGATTGCTGTCATGATCTTCTGCCGCTAGTGAACCGTACTCTTTTTGCCCTGAAGTCTGTACCTTTCAAGTCTGATACCTATACAAGGAGGCAAGCTGTGCTGAAAAAGAAAACAACCAAAAAGACATCTGCAGGCAGGGCCTTTTTATATGCGTTCCTGGCAGCAAATGCCCTTCTCCCTGTCCCGTGGGGTATGGTGTCAGCGGCATATGCCCTTGATGCCACAGGCATACTGCCGGAAAAAGTCAGCGTATCCGTAAAGACCATAGGAGACGTTCCCATAGGCACCATCATTGCCTGGCCTGTGGGAACTAGTCCTGACAATGCCTCATCCTGGCTTGAATGCAACGGGCAGAGCATCACCAAGGCCAAGTACCCTAAGCTGACAGCCGTGCTGGCAGGGACAAGTGCCACCAAGGCAACCATACCAGATCTGCGCGGCCTTTTCCTGCGGGGCTACGGCCAGCAGAGCCACAGCAAGAACAACGGATCCGTGACCGGCGTCACGGCAACCACGCACAAGTCAGGCAGCCTCCTGAAAGTGCAGGGCGATGCCATGCGCCAGCTCTACGGCACACTGCCTGCAGGCGGCACAACGTCCATGGGCAACAACGTCAATGCGGCACTCAGCGGCACTTTTTTCTACAACAAGACAGTCCAGTCGGCAGGCTTTGCTGGTGCACTCAGCAAAACGGCTGCCCAGGCCTTTTTCAGCTCCAGCAGGACTGTGCCCACGGATACGGAAATCCGCCCGGTGAACATGGCCGTGCGCTACCTGATACGCGCCCTGTAGGAACGTTATGCAACAGCAGCCCAAACAGCCGCGTGAAACAGGCATGCCAGGATGCATGATTGCCTTTCTTGTGCTGGCCTGCCTTACGGGGCTTTTGCTCTCCCGCTATGAAAAGGCGCTTTGCGACATGATATTTGCTGCAAGCCGCCTGCTCTTGGGGCCGCTCTCCCTTGCAGGCGGCCGCTTTGCCCATGCAGCAGAGGCATTGGCCATGCTGCCTGAAAAGTATGACACCCTTTCCTTTGCCTGGCAGGTGTATACGTCGGTTTCCAGATGGTATGCCTATGCGCTGGGCATACCCTGCCTTCTCTTTTTAATCTTCATCGGCCGCAAACTCTCTGTCACCGACGTCTGCAGGCGCACCATGACCATGCGCAGTCTTTTGCAGGAAAACATGCCCTTTGCACCGTGCATTGCGCCAGCCCTGAACTGGCCTGGCGGCATATTGCAGGAGCCGCTGGACAAGGGGCCATGGATGGCTGCAAGGCAGCCGGTACAGCTTGCTGCCATGCACGGCCTTCTGCTCACGCCCTATAATCCGCCTGAAGTTGTTCCTGAAGGCGAGCTTCTGGGAGATGACCACCTGCCAAGATGCGATTCTCCCTGGCTCGGGCGCTACTCAAAAGGGCTTGTACTGGACAGGGAGAAAACCCTGGCGCTCTATGCTTCCCAGATAGCCACGCCCTGGCGCGGCTATGAGGCACTGCCGCCGTACCTCAAAAAGCTGGCCGGAGCCTGGGCTCTTTTTGCCGCAGACGAAAAGGACAAAGCGCAAAGGCTGCTTGACGAGATGAGCCTTTCCTTCAGGGCGCCTTCTCCTGCCAGAAAAGGAGGCTTTGGCAGGAAATTTCCCTTCTTCCGCCCTGGCACAAGGGGGCATGGCTACTGTATAGACAGCCATATGGACAAGGAAACAGAAAAAGCCGTGCAAAAAGCCTTTGCTGACAAAAATATCAGCCAGGCTATAAGCAGGCACGGGTGGTGGCAGGACATGGCGCTTCTGGCCCTCTATGAGCAGGCAAGAAAGCGCGGCATCCTGGCTACGGCTGAGTTTATCTGGCTGAAGCCCGTGAACAGGCAGCTCTTCTACCTCTGCAACAACATGGGGCGCAGGACAGCCTGGCCTGAAACAGCAGGAGCCTGGGCCCACTACACCGCAGAAAAGACACTGGCTGATCTGGATCCCCTGGCTGACGGCATACGGGAGCCGCACGTCATCGAGGCAGTCAATGCCCTGGAAATGGCGCTCTATGAGGACGGCTGGATCTCGCCTGACAAAGTGTCGCAGGAAGTGAAGGACCAGTACAGCCTGCTGGGACAGGACTAATTGTTTTCCTGGGCAGCTGCTTTTTGGGCTGCATCAAAGAAGGCTTTCATGGGCTGCATGTTGAGGCGCAGCTCAAGGTTCTGCAGGGCCTCGCCACGCATCCAGAGCACGGGTTCCTTCTGGGCATTCAGAAGCAACACGCCGCTGACTCCGTCCATCTCGTACAGCATAATATCGGCCGGCTTGCTGACTGCATCCGGCTTTACAGTGGTGTCACCCATCATAAGAGTAGTCCCCCTTGAAGATTGCTTGTGGCTCAGAAGGCAGTCCTGACTGGACTGCCCTGCTGTAAGAGGGATAAGTATCCAAAGTA
>JAUMVQ010000159.1 GCA_030530085.1 Desulfovibrionaceae bacterium
CTGCACGCTGCTCTGCCTGCCTGGCGTGTTCAATAAACCTGTCCGGCACGCCTATGCGTTCAAAATGCAGCCCGCCAAGCAGATCATGGTCTGCCGCAAGCTCAAGCACGGCACTGCCAAACCCGCCGGCCTTTACCCCTTCTTCAGCAGTCAGGACATGGGAGAATTTGCGCAGTATTGACAAAATCTGCTCTTCAGGCAGGGGCTTGAGCCAGACAGGATCAAATACCAGGACGCGCACGCCCTTCTGCTTTTCAAGCTTCACAGCAGCCTCGCAGGCAAGGCAGGCACAAGGCCCTGCCGCCAGCACGGCTATATCGGTTCCATCGTGCAGGACCTCGCCGAGCCCCATGGGCAGGACTTCGGGATGCTCGTCCACAGGCACGCCAAAGCCTGCGCCGCGGGGATAGCGGAAGGCCACGGGTGCTCCCAGCTTTGCGCCAGTCTCCACGCAGCGCGCCAGCATGTTGTCATCCCTGGGCGCGAGAAGGTGCATGTTGGGGATATGGCGCAGATAGGCTATGTCAAAAACACCCTGGTGCGTGCTGCCGTCCTCGCCTACAAGCCCGCCCCTGTCAATACAGAGCGTTACCGGCAGGTTCTGCAGGCAGACATCGTGCACTACCTGGTCATAGGCCCTCTGCAAAAAGGTGGAATAGAGGCAGACAAAGGGCTTGAAGCCCTCGCAGGCAAGGCCTGCCGCAAAGGTTACGGCATGCTGCTCGCAGATGCCCACGTCAAAGAAGCGGTCAGGGTAGGCATTCTGGAAGGCCGTTGTCCCTGTGCCGTCAGGCATGGCAGCCGTGATGGCGACGACCTTGGGGTCGCGGCGCCCGAGATCCACCAGGGCATTTGAAAAGACCTTGGTAAAGGAAGGGGCAGGATTGCTGGAAGGGATGAAGAGGCCTGTTTCCGGCACAAAATGGCCCACGCCATGGTAGTGGGTGGGATCCTGCTCTGCAGCCTTGTAGCCATGCCCTTTCTGGGTACGCACATGCAGAAGGACAGGCCCGTCCTCCACTGCCATGGCCCGCTCAAGGTGCTGGCGCAATGCCGGAATGTCATGCCCGTCCACAGGGCCTATATAGGCAATGCGGAAGGCCTCAAAGAGCATGCCCGGCGTAAAGAAGGACTTGAAGCTCCATTCGCCACGCTCGGCATAGAGAGCCAGTTTGCCGCCTATGCGCGGGATGGTGCGCAGAAAGGCCAGGGCATCCTTGCGAGTCTGGCGTATCCAGCGGCGGCTCAATGTCCTTGAAAGGAAGCAGGAAAGAGCGCCGACGTTGGGGGCGATGGACATCTCGTTGTCATTAAGGATGATGATCAGGCGCCTTGCCTGGTGCCCTGCCAGGTTCAGCCCCTCAAAAGCCATGCCGCCGGTCAGGGCGCCGTCCCCTATGACGGCCACTACATGGTGGTTTTCCCCTTTCAGGTCCCTGGCCTGGGCAAAGCCTAAGGCCGCAGAGATGGAAGTCGATGAATGCCCCACGCCAAAGGCGTCATACGGGCTCTCGGACCTTCTGGGAAATCCGGCAAGGCCGTCTTTCTTGCGCAGGGTGTCAAAACGCTCTGCCCTGTCTGTCAGTATTTTCCAGGCATAGCTCTGGTGGCCTACATCCCATACAACCTTGTCCTGATGCAGGTTGAGCTCGGCCAGCATGGCCAGCGTCAGCTCCACCGTCCCCATGCTGGGGGCCAGGTGGCCGCCGTTGGTGGCGCACACAGAGACGATATGGTGGCGCACGCCGGCTGCCAGGCGTTCCAGCTCGGCATTGGTCAGGTTGTGTATGCCGTCCGGCAGTTCCAGATTTTGCAGATAGGACGTAAGCGTTTTCACTAATTCACCCTCTCAACCGTATACAGGGCAAGGCCACGGAGAAAATCGGCATCATCGCCGCTGAAGGGCGCAAGGGCGTCCTGGGCCTTCGCTGCATGGGCATGGGCCAGCTCGCGGCTTTTTTCAAGGCCCGCAAGGGACGGATAGGTATTCTTGTCCTGGGCGGCATCGGATCCTGCAGGCTTGCCCAGGGTTTCCGTATCGGAAACAACATCGAGGATGTCGTCGGCTATCTGGAAGGCAACGCCCAGGTTCAGGCCGTATTCCCTGAGCGCCCTGAGGTCATCCTCCCCTGCGCCGGCAAGAATGCCGCCGCAGACAACAGAGGCACAGAGGATGGCGCCGGTCTTCAAGGCATGCAGATGCTTAAGATCAGGCAGGGCAATGGTCTTGCCGGTAGCGTCCATGTCCAGCTGCTGGCCTCCGCACATGCCGCCGGATCCGGCAGCCTCTGCAAAGACACGCAATGCTTCAAGCACCCTCTCCGCAGGCAGGCTGCACTGCGTCATGGACCTGAAGGCATCGGCCTGCAGTGCGTCCCCTGCCAGGATGGCCGTGGCCTCGTCATAGGCCTTGTGGTTGGAAGGCCGTCCCCTGCGCATATCGTCGTTGTCCATGGCCGGAAGATCGTCGTGTATGAGAGAGTACGTGTGTATCATCTCTATGCCGCAGGCAAAGGGAAGCACCTTTTCAGGCTCTGTTCCGAAAAGGGCCGCAGCTGTAAGGCAGAGGACAGGCCTCAGGCGCTTGCCTCCGGCAAGCAGGCTGTAGCGCATGGATGCGTTCAGGCGTTCCGGCACATTGTCCTGCTTAACGCAGGAAGGCAGATATTCTTCTACAAGCCCGGCTGTTTTGACCAGCCTCTCCCTGACCTCGCGCAAATCCATACCTCTGACTCCTTAAATACGCGTACAAGCATGCGTAAAAAACATGCCCTGACATGCCTTAAGTCCCCTGCAGGCGTACTGGCCTTCAAAGGGACAAAATTACTGGCTGCCGCACCCAAAGGCTCCATGAACAGGGCCCTTTTGCAGGCAGCAACAGTCTTTATATACTTTTTTGAAGCTGCTGTCTTGTATTGAGGAGGCAGCAGCAGCCGTCATGGCACGGCAGGGACTGCCCTGAAATATGCCACAGCATATCCCAAGCCGCAAAGCAGGCCACAAAGCAAATCAGAAAGGGATGTTGTCGGCCTCAGCTGTGCCAGTGCCCGGCTTTTCGGCAGGGGATCCTGCCATATCCTCTGCAATTTCGCCGGTATCTGAGTTCTCGATTTCATTGCGTACCGATTCTAAGCGGGCACGGCAGAAGGCAAGGCAGGCACTGGCCTCGCGGTACAGTTTTGCGCCTGTCTCAAGATCGACCTGCTCTGCTCCGCTTCCCTCAAGGGCTGCCACGATTTCCTTCACCCTCATAAGCTGCTGGTCAAAAGTCTTTTCCTCTGCCTTTGTTTTTTTTACGGCCATATTTTTCTCCCTCAAGGCAGCCTGTGCCAGGCTCCTTCCAAATACATATTGCGTGATTGCGCGATGCTTGGCCCGGACTGCTATTCTGCACCTGTATCCTCTGGCCTGGACAGTATTTCCTCTATCCTGGCCACAACGGATCCGTCCGCCACATGGGCCTGGATGCGTCTGCCGCAGGCAAGCCCTGCCACGGAGCGCACCACGTGCCCTTCCTCGTCCTCAAGATAGGCATAGCCCCTCTGCAGCGGCGCCAGCGGATTCAGCGCCTCAAGGGTCAGGGCAAGCCGTTCCAGGCTGCGGGCCCGGCCATCCGTAAAGGCAGATCCTGTGCGCGCCAGGGCTTCTGCACTCCTGGCAAGATTTTCCCCTGCTGAGCGCAGCATCCGATCCTTGGCCATAACAAGGCGCCGTGCCAGATCATCAGCCATATGCTGCTGCTCCTTAAGTTTTGCATAAGGGGACAGCGTCCGTACCAGCTTTTCATACTGATCAAGGACTAAGGCAGCTGCATCAATCCTGCGCTGCATGGCGCGGACAAGATTGTCCTGCCAGGCATCAAGCCCGGCCCTGATATCGGCCCTGCTTGTCCACAGATACTGCGCAGCCGCCGTAGGCGTAGGCGCCCTTCTGTCGGCAGTCATGTCGGCAAGGCAGTAGTCCGGCTCATGTCCTATGCCTGCCAGGACAGGCACAGGGCAGGAAAAAATGGCCCTGGCCAGGACCTCGTCGTTAAAGCAGGCCAGATCCTCCTCGGATCCGCCGCCGCGGATAACCACCACAACCTGGCTCCGCCCGTCGTGCCCTGCCCGGTGCACGGCATCGGCTATCATCTGCCCTGCCCCTGTTCCCTGCACAGGGACAGGATAGAGTATGATGCGGGCTCCCATGCCGCGATCCCTGGCAATGCGCAAAAAGTCATGGATGACGGCACCGGTCGGTGAAGTCACAACGGCAACGCAGGAGGGATTGGGAGGAAGGGGACGCTTGCGCTCCTCCGAGAAAAAGCCTTCCTTTGAAAGCTTTGCCTTAAGTTCCTTCAGCTGCCTTGCCCTGTCCCCTGCACCAACATCAGTCACGCTGAACACGTCAAGCTGGTACACGCTTCTGCCGCCCTGGGCATAGACATCCAGGGTCCCCTCAATGAGCACCCTGCGCTCGCTGGCAAAGACATCCTCAGGATTTTTTGGCTCGCTGTAGTACTCGCCGGTCTCTGTATCGACGGTCAGGATGCGGCTGAGCCTGCGTCCCCAGGCCTTGCAGTTTATGACTTCCTTGTCGTCATGCAACGCAAAAAAGACCATGGGCTGGCCTGTTTTGGTGGTCCTGATGGCAGGAGCGCCGATTTCGCCGGCAACAGAGACAACGCCATGCCAGCCTATGTACTTTTTCAGGGTCAGGCCGACCAGCTTGTTCAGCTGCGATACAGTATAGAACTTGCGGCTCTCCTGTGCCGGCTCAAAGACATAGCTTGCATTAGATCGCTGCGAAGATTTTTCAGCATAGCCTGACATGTTTTTTCCATCCCCTTTTCCCTGGCCCGGCATCATGCAAAGGCGTGCCTTCAGCCGGAACAGCCATTGCGAAAGGCAAGAATAAACCAATTCCCACACAGGAACAATCTTCAATGAGCCCCCTGAAGGGGGTGCCGTGCGCCTTGACTGTAAAAAAAAAGCATATAACTTTATCAGAGAAGCAGGGATATGTCCAAGAATACATGACAAGATGCCAGGCAGGAAAAACCTGCATTGCAGCATCTTTTCATAAAAGCCTTTCTCTGTAACATGCCTTTTTACGACAACAGCCTATTATACATGAGGACTATCAGCGCCATGGATCAGAATCTGGATCAG
>JAUMVQ010000160.1 GCA_030530085.1 Desulfovibrionaceae bacterium
CAGACACCGCTGCCGTCACCGGATTGCGGACCAGGGCCCCAAGGCTGCGGCTGGCAACGCTCAGGCCCACGTAGGCAGCCACGGCGTTTTCGCAGACATTCATGACCACCCTGGATGCCCTGACAACGTTAAAGACCAGATCGTGCCCGGCTATGACCTGCACAAGTCCTGTGCCCACGGCTTTCTCATCCAGGGCAAACTCGGAGATGGCATGGGAGGCGCCTGAGAAAAAGTTGCCCAGGCGTCCGCCAAGCCCGCCCTCTTCCTGGCTGGCTGCCTCTTCTGCCCTGCCCTGCGGCAGGCTGCCGCTGACAGGATTGCCGCTCTGGCTTAAGCCGGCCAGCTGGGCAGTGCGTATGCCAAGCTCCCTGGCCACTCCCAAAGCCCTTTCCAGATCAGGGTTCATGAAGTCTGCCAGGGCCTGGACATTGACCGGCACTGCCTCTGTCCTGTCCTGCATGGCCTCCACGCTGTCTGCAGCAAGCTTGGCCAAAGTCCAGTAATACGAGCCTGCCATCCACCATCCCTGGCTGGCTGCGTCTTGTACATAGCGTGCCAGCTGGCTCTGCCTGTCATTCATGGCATTCTGCACCGCCTCTTTCAGGGATGAGGACACTGTCTCCTGGTACAATCTGGCAAGCCCTCCCAGATCGCAGGCCGCATAGAGGTTGGTGCCGTCAGAGGCCAGTGCCCTGGCTACACTCTCCTCCGTTGCCCTGTACAAGGCACCGCCTGGTGCAAAGGCCTTTGCCAGGGCCTCTGAGGCGCCGCGCACAGGCGTTGAGACGTGCATGCCGCCAAAATCGCCAAAATGCAGGGCCGGGTTCAGGGTCATGCCGTAGCCGTCATCGCCGCGCAAATTGGGACAGTGCATGAGCCTTGGCAGTTCCAGGCTGATGCGGTAGCGGTTTTTGGACCAGCCCTCGTATTCCCGACTATCCCCTTCTGAAAAGGCGCAGCGCTCCTGCTCGCTGAAATACTTCCTGAGGACGTGGTGTTCCATGAGCACGGGCAGGACCCTGCCTGCTGAGGCTGCCGTGACCGGCTGGCTTCTGGCAAGGACGGCCTCTGTCTTTGAAAGCTGCTCAATGCCTGCGCTCCACATGGCATCGGCAAACTGGACGCTTAGGCCTATGCAGCTCAGCATCAGCATCTGCATGGCATTGAGGCCGTTGAAGACAGGCGTCACTGCGCCTAAGGCAAAGGAATAGCGCACAGGTATCCAGGCATTGGAATAGCGCCTGCCTGCTATGCCCTGCCCGTCCTGGGCTGCGCCCAGCGTGGCTGAAAGCGTGGTCAGGATGAAGAGCCAGGCTGCCACAAGGGCGCAGCAGCAGTTCAGGACGCCGAAGAGGCTGAAAAGAAGCTCTCCCAGGACGCCTGCTGACCCTGTCCCTGACTGCGCGGTCAGGCTGTGCCAGCCTGAGCCAAAGATGGCATTGAGGACCTGTACAGAGAGATCGGTCTCCATGAGCCCGCCAAACGAGGCAAAAATACTGTCAGCCATAGCGGCTTCCCCCCTTTTTTTTTGCCTGCCTCCGGGTTTTCAGGCAGGCTTGTTCAGATACTTATGCGGGATTACGGGTGATTTTCAGGAATGCGTCCTTTCTTGCATGTATTCTTTCTTGCGGCAGCGCCTTCTGCATCCTGCAAGGCAAATCCAGGCGGCAAAGGGCACAAAGTGCCTTTTTTGCAGCACGGACCTGCGCCACATGGAAGAGAGCAGCAGCAAAAGGCCTGCCAGGCTCATGCTTGCGGATGCGGCAGCGGCGAAAAAGCGCAGGCAGAAAGATGGCATCGGAAAGAGCAGAGCCCCCGCCAGGGCGCAGAGAGACACTAAAAGGAGCACTGCGCCGCACCAGGCTTCCCGGCCCAGGTTGTGTACTGCAGAGGGAAGATCCTCTTCTGCCAGCCCCCAGGAAGAGAGGACGGATGCAAAAGGAGCTTTCACGAGCTCGTCCTCATGCAGAAGGTTTGCCTGCAGCAGTTTTTTGGCCTGCGCAAAGCCCTGCTCTCCATATGGGGAGCCCGGGCTGCAGGAGCCTTTAACAAAAGCCTCTGCCGTGCTGCGCAGAAAGGCAATGCCTGTCCCGAGCCCTGCCAGGTGCAGAAGGCCCCTGCCTATTTTGCGGATGAAGCTTGTTGCGTGCCCGGCCTGCTGGCCTTTTTCTGGCGTCTGTTTTGATTTCTGTTCCGGCATCGGCCTGCAGCTGTCTGCGGCACTGTCTTTTTTCCTGCCTTTCCCCATGTCTTTCTCCTGTTTTTTATGTCTTGTTTTCTGAGCAAATCCGGCCTGAAGCCGGCCCGGCGTGCCAGTCTGTTGTGCCAAAGCGCAAGGCAGCAGCTGTTTTTCCTGCTACGCTCCCTGGCCTTTTCAGGGACTTTCCAGGGGCCTTTTCCAGACCTTGCGGGGCGCATAGTGCCACGCTGTCTTTTTCTTGTCAATTATTTTTTTTGGCATTTAGAAAAAAAATACTTGACTAAATCCGTTCGCGAGCTTAGCTTGCCTTTTGCCAGAGGAGCCTGCGGGCAAAACAACACCCGTACCCATAACAATGCTTTCAGGCTTCAGGGCGCCCATAAACCTATAATACACCCATAGCACCCTTTCAGGGGCTGAAACAGGAGCACTGCTCATGCCTTGTGCCATATTGCTTAAAAGGCTTTTTTACAGACTGTACAAAACCCCGGCCTGCCTTTGCACTGCCATGCTTATCCTGCTCTTCCCTTGCCTTTGCATCAGCGTGCAGGCACAGGACTGCGCCGCAACGGGAGCAGCTGAGCTCTCGCCTGCAGACGTCTACCAGGCCCGCATGGAGCTCAAGAACAAGGCAGGCGTCTTTGATTTTTCCTCAGGCTCCATGGATGCAGCCAAGGCCTGTGCCGATCTCATCAACCGCATCTCCTCCCTGTCCATAGACAGCAAGAACATACCAGGGCTGGACGACATCATAGAGGCCGTCAAAAAGCAGGCAGAAGGCGCTCTGAGCGACACTGAGCAAGAGGCCTGCCGCTATGTGGCCCAGACAGGACGATCCTGGGTGCAAGCCCAGATAGGCACCATACGCAGCGAAAGCAGTGCCAGGGCAAGCGAGCTTGCTGGAGCGCATGTGAGCGTGACCAACCCCAGCCTGCGCTCAGTCCTCGGGACATACAGGACACGCCTTATGGGGCAGCTGCCGCGCTATTCCGACATGCCGGGCCTGAAATAAGCACAATAAGCCATATATTGCTGTCCTGCCATGCTGCCGGACAGCTTTCTTCAATGCCATACAAAGAAAGCCACAAAAAAACACTGTCTCCGGAAAAAAATACCCCGGACAAAACAACAAGACGCTGAACAGCAAAAGGAGCATATACATGCCAGAATACTTTCCGCACGGACACGCAAGCTTTATGACGCCAAGGGACACGGAGCTTGAGGCAAAACGGGCAAAAGCCAGGGCAGCAGGCACGCTGGCCGTGCGCGTGGACGGCTGCTGCTACGAGATAGTCTCAGATGCCGAAAGGGAGGCCTACGCCAGGACCGGCCAGGAGAGGGCCCTGGCCCTGCGCTGCACAAGCCTCTGCTCGGGCGATCGCTTTCTTGTCAGGCTCAACACGGCAGAAGAGGAAGCGCAGGACAAGGCAGGACGCAGCATATCGCCAAGGCGCAGGGAGGTGCGCGAGCTCTTTGAATCAATTTTTCCTGACAGCAGGTCCGCCCCTGACCCGTACTCCCTCCCTCATGACAAAATGACTGTCTTCCGCCTTGACAGGGCACAGTCCCTGATGAACCCGGACGGGACTGCCAGGGAAGTGACAGACAAACAGAACAGGCACTACACGCTCATGCGCTGTGCCTGGATGAGCCCTGTCCTCCCGTACACAGACAAGGCAGGCCTTGTTATCGATCCCAGGGACCACATGGAGTGCAGCCATTTCAGCACTGTCAATGTCTCCCTCTCCTCAAGCACCAAAAACGGCGCCAGCAACTACTATCTGCTGAGCACAAAGGCCCTGGAACAAGCAGCAGAAAGCGGCGAAAACAGCTTCTACAAGGCCTGTGCCAGGGCAGCCGCCGCTGTTACACGCACCTTTGACGAGGATTTGCGGGCAAATCCTGAGGCCAAGCTTGGTTCCTTCACAGTCACCAGCTGGTATCCTGAGGAGCACATCTGCGCTCCCCTTGATGCAGGGCTGCAGGAGGCAGGCGATGCCCTGTACCAATATTTCTCCGATCCCCTTTTTGCACCGCAGGACAGGGACGGGAAAAACGCTGCCCAGGCCTGTGCCCCTGAATGCATCCTGCGCTTTCTCAATGACCAGGGGGAGCTCTGCGGATCCTGGCGGGTACGGCCATGGCATATCTGCAGCAGGGAACAGCAGGCATATGATCCTCAGGAACGCAGCCTGCAGCGGACTGACCTTTTTCTCAGAAACTTTATAGCAGGCATTGATGCCAGCTACCGGGCGTACAACAAGATAGCTGCTGTCGATATACTGCCAGGGCGCTGCTTCCGCGTCTCGCAGGCTCTTTTCAGGCCAAGGAACGACGGCCTGTCAGCAGCATCCAGCCAGCAGCTGCGCACCCTGCTGTACATGGCCTTAAGCCAGGGCCGCAGCCTTACAGGCGAGCCCAGGCTCAACCTTGGGTCCTGCCAGGCCTTTGTGACCCGCACCAGCCAGGAATACGTAACCCAGGTAAGCATGCTCAGGGACGGCTGCATAGAACGCAATACGGCAAGCCTCATGCCAGAAGGCAGGCGCCTTGAGCCGTCAGCAGCCTTTAAGGGAGAACTTAAGGAGGAAGCCTTATCCCTGAAAAACCTTGAGTATTATATGCAGCAAAGAAAGAATGCCGAAAACAGCACCGAAAACAATGCGGGCAGCACGCCTGGGAACATGATGAAGGCCTGCCCTGAAACGCTGCCAGCCATGGCTGCGGATGAAGTGCATGGCAGCGGTCCGGCTTCTTCACCCTCTTCATGCCCCTATCCTTCTGCTTCTTTGTTGGGATCTCCTTATGCAGGCATGTAGCGGATGCAACGTAAAAGGAATTGCGGGAAGTGTATAAAGAAAACAGTGCTAACAAGATGCTTTTTCTGTATATAAAAAAGCAACCTGACTATATATTGTCCAAAAGACCCTGCTCCGGCAGGCAGATG
>JAUMVQ010000161.1 GCA_030530085.1 Desulfovibrionaceae bacterium
GTTCTGCGTTGTCCTTCCCCAGTAGCCTGGAAAAGCCGGTGAGCATAATGTCTCCTGCCAGGCCGCTGTGGCAGCGTATGGTCAGTATGCGCTTTGGCGTGAGCTGTTCAGGCTGATGATGGCTGTGCCCCTCATGGCCGTGGTTATGATGGCTGTGATCATGCACGTGTCCGGAATCGCCCTGCATATCCGCTGTCATGGCCGGTGTGGCAGTTTTTTCGGCAGTCATTGCTGCTACTCCTCTTCTTTTGCCGTCTTGTCATCCTGCGCCATGCCAAAGATGGCGTGCAGCACCCTGGCTGCAGCACAGGCGGCTCCGTAGCCGTTGTCAATATTAAACACACCTATGCCCGGCGCACAGGACGACAGCATGCTGGACAAGGCCGTTTCCCCATGGCGTGCGGCTCCGTAGCCCACAGAGGTGGGCACTGCAAATACCGGTTTAGACGTAAGGCCGCCCAGTACGCTGGCCAGGGCGGCATCAAGGCCGGCTACGACAATGACTGCATCGTGGGCGTTGATTTCCGGGATGCGGTCAGCCAGGCGCCACAGACCGGCTACGCCGCAGTCCTCAAAGACAGTGTGCCTGATGCCAAGATATGTTAAGGTCCTGGCAGCTTCCCAGGTGACTGAGCCGTCTGCCGTCCCTGCTGAGACAACGGCAATGCGGCCGTGCTCATAGTCAGGCAGCCTTGTCCCGAAGGCAGTGCGCGAGAGCGGGTGGTAGTCGTAGTTTTTTTGCAGATCCTCAGGCAGCCCGGCAAAGATCTCCGGTGCCAGGCGGGTAAACAGTATCGGCCTGCCGCTGGGTGCGGCAAAGGCTTCCAGAAGGCTTATCAGGGCTTCCCTGGGCTTGCCTTCGCAAAAAACGGCTTCTGGAAGTCCAATGCGTGCTGTGCGGGCGTGATCGAAAAGAATGCCGTGATCCAATGTATCTGCTCCTGAAAGAATATTTTCCAGTGTATTGTGCGGGCTGTAGCAAAAAAGAGGCTGTTCGCTCCTGTTTCTTTTAGGTATCGTGTTCATCCATTTTGTGACAAGCCGGGAATGAAGCAAAAAGTTGCCCGTTTCTCTCAAAAATATCAGGCAGCGATAAAAAGGCAGAGACTGAGAAGCAGTGTTCCGGTCCAGACTGAGGCCCACATGAGCTGTATGGCCAGGCAAATATGTTTTTCTGTGGCAGAAGGGGTGCCGTCTCCAAGCCAGGGGTGATCAACATCCAGGCCGGGGTAGCTGGCAGGCCCGCCAAGGCGCAGGGAGAGGGCGCCTGCAAAGGCGGCTTCGCTCCAGGCGCTGTTTGGGCTTTCATGGGCAGCATGATATTGTATACCTGCCTTCAAGGCCTGTCTGGCCGATGTGCAAGGCACAATAAGCGCGGCCAGGCTGATACAGACAAGGGAGAGCCTGGCCGGCAGGTAGTTGAAACAGTCATCCAGGCGGGCCGCAGTTTTGCCAAAATACAGGTATTGTGGTGATTTGTGCCCCCACATGGCGTCCAGCGTATTGGCCGCTCTCTGGGCAACGGCAAGGGCAGCTGCGCCCGGAAATCCGGCCAGAAGATAGCCGGCCGAGCCCCAGAAGATGGTGGCCAGCGTGGAATCCGTGCAGTTTTCGGCAATGGATTCTACGCAGGCCCTGGCTATGCCGTGTGCATCAAGCGTCTTTGTATTGCGCCCGACAATCCTTGAGAGCATGGTGCGGGCTTTGGGCAGGTCCTTTTTGCTCAGGGGGCGCAGGACGGCCCTTGCGTGATCGGCAAGAGAGCGTGGCGCCATGCACAGCCACAGGCATATGGCAGCAAAGAGAAAGCCGACCATAAGATGGAGTGCTGAAAGGCAGGCTGCAATGAAATAAACCGGCAGTGCCCATGCCAGGATATGAAAGAGTGCTGCCAAGCTGCCTGACAGAAAAAGGGCTGTGTTTTGAGGCAGAGAACTTAGCGATGCTTTTTTATATGATATCTCTTCCAGGAAGGACGCAAGCCTGCCCATGTATACCACAGGATGCCATCGCACGGGCGGCTCAGAGAAAAAACAGTCCAGGACAAGGGCTGCTGGCAGGAGAAGGGATGCCTGGATACAGTCTGCCATTATTGCCTCCGGAAAAAAGTACATACAGTTGCGCCTGCAAGATTTTCAAAGAGTTCAGAAGCTTTCCAAGAGTGTTGGTTTTCTTGCTCAGCTCTCTTTGTTGCTTGCAGAGAATGAAAAGTACAGATATAAACAGACACTTTTTGTCAAGTGCAAATGATGCCCGTGCGGACAGAAACTGTGAATAGGCAGTCTGTAAGACGGACAATGTAGCATTTTTTGTCAGACATCTGTCAGTAGCCATCCTGACGTGTTGCCTGCCAGGCCTTTTGGGGTGGCACATTTGGGTCAAGGCATCAGTCGTGCCCAATACTGTTGCACTGCTGGCCAAAACAGTACGATAAGCTCTGACTGACACATATACAAAAATTTTGGATACTTAGGACATGACCATGTCATATAAGCTGAATCGGCAGGACGTACTTATTACACTGGGGATTTTTTGCTTTGCTCTTCTTTTGCACTTTGGTCGCATTGGATCATCCGTCAACGGCACGGAACTGGCAACCGATCCGGCAATGTACTGCTCTATTGCGGCATCTATAGGAAATCCTGAGTATTTTGCTCAGGATTTTTCCTTGGGGGATGTGGCCAATTTTGACACCCATGTGACTCCCCCTGTGCGTCTTGTGCAATGGCTGTCATCGCACGTGATAGATGGCAACTGCGGGCTAGCCTATCTCTCCCTGACAGGCTTTGTCGTTTTTCTGCACTACTTTGCCTTTTATCTTCTGGGACGTTTTGTCTTTGGTGCGCCATGGAAGGCCCTGCTTTTTTCTGTGCTTGTCAGCATGTGCTACTGGACTCCCTGGGGAACGTACTGGGGGGCAGGCTATCTGGATTATACGCCCCGTACTATTTTCAACGGCTTCTACGGCCTTTTTTTGTGTGTACTTCTCTGCCTTTTGCATAAACCTAAATTGTGGCCTCTGCTTTTCTTTCTGCTGGCAGGGGCTGTGTATATACATCCTATTAGCGCTTTGCCGGTTGCGGCTGGAACATGGCTCAGCCTGGCGTTTAGCAGGCAGCAGGGGTGTTCACTGGTGAAGCACTTCCTCTGGCTTTGTTTTGCAGGCCTGTGTTTTGTCATCGGCATTTTACCATATGCTGCCACATACCTTTATTCATCAGGCATGGTGCTGTCTGCGGATGAAGTATCTTATTTGCAGGAAATACTGCGTACACGCTTTGAGGCCGAATATGTAGAGTACTGGCAGGGCATGATTAATTTTTACAAGCAGTATATCTTGTTGCCTGTCCTGCCCCTGGCCCTTGGCGCAACCTGGCTTTTACTGAAACGCGGGTCTGAAAAGGAAAAGCTCTTATGCCGCCATATCTGGCTGTGGGTTGTCGGTGTATACATCGTGATAGCCCTTTTCCTGGCAGATCAGATTATCAGCGCTAGCTTGGGACGAGTGCCTCTGGAATTTGATCTGGCGCGCGTGCACCGTTTTCTTCCATTTTTGTGGATGTTTCTGATTTTTCTTGGTTGCAACCTGCTCTGGCGCCTTGCCGCAGAGGAGAGGTTGCCCCATAAAGGGCTTTGCCGCTTTCTTTGTGTTGCTGTCTGTATCGGTTTTTTCCTGGGCGGCCTGCAGACCATGGCAAAAGTGAGCCTGCCATATTACTTTTATGCCCTGGATAAGGACAGATATGAACAGGCGTATGCAGCAAAGCTTGCCAGAAACGATATGCTGAAAGCCTTGCAAGTGGTGACAAGGCCAGGGGATACAATTTTTGCGCCGTTTGAGGATCAGGCAATACGCTATATTGCCAAAAGACCTCTTGCTTGGAGCTGGAAAGACGCAGGCTATCTTTATCACGCCAAAAATCTGCCGCTCCTCCACAAGTGGGAAGACATCCTGAAAGAACTGAGGCAGTCTCCGACAGCCTATATCAGCACGGGGGCCAGAACGGGAGCCTGCTACATTGTCTCTGACAGGAAACAGGACAGGGAACTTTTGGAAGAACAGGTCGGTCCTGTAGTCTGGGAAAATAGTGTTTACCTTGTGGTGAAGAATTTGAAAAAGCCATAGGATATAATGGGATGTGGTATGGCTAGAACTGCCATTTCCCTGATAAAGAGGAATTATAGAGGATGACATTAAACTGGACACTGTAGCCAGCTACACTCCCGTTTTTTCAGGAGCTGAACTGGAAAATCATGTCAATGAAGTGTTCACGCAGGCCGCTTGGTGTTACTATGTTTTTTTGTGTCCTCTGTTTGATATGCCCACTTCCTAACTCCCACATGCAAGCACAAAAATCCAAGGAGGGTTGCGCATGCAGACTACATGTGTCAGCACAGACTCAGACACTCTAAACACAGGGGACATTCCTGCAGGGAATCTGTCACCTGACGCATCAACCCTGACAAATGATAATGAAAGCGGGCAGAAAAAAGACACTCTGTATATAGTCATGCCTGCCTACAATGAAGAAGCAAACATAGAACAGGTCGTCTCCAAATGGTATCCGCTTCTGGAGTATGGTTCTGAGGAATCACGTCTTGTCATTGCAGACAGCGGTAGCAACGACAAAACACATCTCATACTGGAAAACCTGCAGCAAAACTTTCCCAGACTCGTTCTTCTCTCTGATACAATCCGCTATCACGGACCCAAGGTCATTGCCCTATACAACTACGCCATAGGCTGCGGGGCTGACTATGTGTTTCAGACAGACAGCGACGATCAGACAAGGCCGGAAGAATTTACTGCTTTCTGGCAGGCCAGACAGCAGTATGATGCCATCTTCGGCTTGCGCAGGGTACGGGGTGACGGTAGAGTACGTGGCTTTGTGGAAAAGATTGTCTGTCTCCTGGTTCTCTGCTTTTTCGGCGTACATGTTCCGGATGCAAATGCCCCGTTCAGGCTGATGAAATGCTCCGTACTTAAACAGTATATGTCCGCCTTTTCTCCTGACTACAATCTGCCCAACATTCTGATCACGACCTTCTTTGTCTTCTACCGGCACAGAGTTTGCTTTAAGGAGATTTCCTTCAGGCCAAGAATGGCAGGGACCAACAGTATCAATGTGAA
>JAUMVQ010000162.1 GCA_030530085.1 Desulfovibrionaceae bacterium
CTTGCTGATGAGAAAATTGTTTGCTCAGAAACGCATTGAAGATATCAGGAAGGCATGTAAGGACAGGGATTATCTTATGCAGCTTATGAAAGAATTTGGCATTATCCAGGCTGCCTGTACCAGGAGACCATCTTCATCCTGCCCTAAAACTTCCTCCCCCTCTTAAAAGCCATATCCTTGCCACCTGCGAACCGACAGCCAGCACACGGAGAACACCATGCCTGAGCCAGCTACAAAAGTTACCATTTATACAGACGGATCCTGCCTGAACAACCCGGGCGGTCCTGGCGGCTGGGCTGCCATACTCGTTCACGAAGAAACAGGCTCGAGGAAGGAAATAAGCGGCGGCAGGGCATCTACCACCAACAACCGCATGGAAATCATGGCAGTGCTTGAATCGCTCAGGGTGCTGAACCGGCCCTGTGCCGTCGATATCTATACAGACAGCCAGTACGTGAGCAACAGCATTACCAAGGGCTGGCTTATGTCCTGGCAGAAAAACGGCTGGGTGGACAAAAAGAAGAAGCCCAGGCTCAATGCCGATCTCTGGAAGGAGATGCTGAAAGAGCTTGCCAGGCACAAGGTGACGCTGCACTGGATTCGCGGCCATCAGGGGCACCCTGAAAACGAGCGCTGCGATGAGCTGGCAAAAAGCAGGGCCATGGAAGACGGCCTGCCAGAAGATCCAGGCTTCAATCCGTCTGACTATCTCAATTCTTAAAGGCACGCTGTCCGCCCTAAGAAGATTCAGGGCGCAGGACATATGCCAGAACCATAAGAACTGCTACAACATGGAAGAGGCCGCATCATGGCAGAAGAACCTTCCCTCACCCAGGACAGCAACATTCAGGACAGCAGCCTTTCAGACGGCAACAGCAGCGCACGCAGCAAAGATGGCGTCCCCCTTCCCGAACGGCTGAGGCCTGACAGCTTCGACCTTTTTTTAGGGCAGCCGCACCTGGAAAAACGCATCCACACGCTTCTCAATGCGCCGCACCTGCCAAGCCTGCTCTTTTTCGGACCTCCTGGCTGCGGCAAGTCAACCATTGCGCTCCTGCTTGCCAAATCCACCGGAAAGACATTCCGCCGCATCTCTGCTCCCGAGGCCGGCATTTCAGCCCTGCGCACCATGCTCAAGGGCGTCGATCTGCTTATCCTTGACGAGCTGCACCGTTTTTCCAAGGCACAGCAGGATTTCTTCCTCCCACGGCTTGAGGAAGGCTCCCTTACGCTGCTGGCCACCACCACGGAAAACCCGTCTTTTTCAGTGACGCGCCAGCTGCTTTCGCGCCTGAGTGTCCTGCGCCTGAGGCCGCTTGACCTGCCTGAGCTTCTCGAACTGGCCCGCAGGGGAGCAGACCAGATGGGTGCCGATATCAGCGACGCCATCCTGAACATGCTGGCAGACTATTCCAGGGGGGATGCCCGCACCCTGCTCAACCTGGTGGAATACGTGGCCTCGCTTCCAGGCAGAAAGGAGGATCCTGAAGCAGTCAAGGCCGTGCTTCCGGACATCATCAGCCGCCACGACAGGGACGGCGACAGCCACTACGAGATGGCTTCGGCGCTCATTAAGTCCATACGCGGATCTGATCCCGATGCAGCCGTCTACTGGCTGTCCTGCCTGCTTGAAGGCGGTGAGGACCCGCGCTTTATCTGCCGCAGGCTCATCCTGTCAGCCTCCGAGGACGTAGGACTGGCCGATCCTGAGGCCCTGACCATGGCCGTGTCCTGCCAGCAGGCCGTTGAGTTTGTGGGCATGCCCGAGGGCTTTATTCCCCTGTCCGAGACAGTCGTCTATCTTGCCCTTGCCCCAAAGAGCAATTCCAGCTATGCAGCCTGTCTTAACGCACGCAAGGTAATACGTTCCCAGGGTGCCATGCCGGTTCCTTTGCACCTGCGCAATGCCACCACCAAGCTGCAGCAGGAATGGGGCTACGGGCGCGGCTACCTCTACCCGCACAATTATCCCAAGGGCTATGTGGAGCAGGAGTACCTGCCTGAAGGCGTAGCCCAGACGCGCTTCTACTCTCCCAAGGAGAACGGCAAAGAGCCATCCCTTGCCGCCATGTGGAAGCGCCGCAAGAAAATCAACTGAACACTTCTGACAGGAGGATAGATCCATGGACCCCTTTATTCCGGGAAAAATTGTCCCCTACTTTCCTGGCGATACCTATGTCTCGCCAGACAGGACGCCGGGTCTCATGTCCAGGCTCTTTCCTTCGCTCATGTTCTACACCCGTGTCTATCTTGAGACGACGCGCTGGATCTCGGCCAGGACAAAAAAGAACGTCTTTGACAAGGCTGCGCAGTGCTATGCCTGCTCCTGGTGCGCAGAAAACTGCGAAAAGACCGGCCTGAATTTCCACATCCTTGGCATGGACAACCTGGATCCTCAAAACGGCCCCTGCGTCATTGTGGCCAACCACATGAGCACGCTGGAGACTTTCCTTCTGCCTGCCATCCTTATACCGCGCTTCCCTGCCACCTTCGTGGTCAAGCGCTCCCTGGTGGAGATGCGCGGCTTCGGCCCGGTGCTGGCTGCCTATAATCCTGTCATTGTTGACCGCAAAAATCCGCGTGAGGATCTGGCAACAGTACTCAAGGAAGGATGCGACAGGCTGGCAAACGGCATATCAGTCGTTGTCTTCCCCCAGGCCACCAGATCAGACCACTTTGATGAGAGCCATTTCAATACCATAGGTATCAAGCTGGCCCGCAAGGCTGGCGTGCCGGTCATCCCCCTGGCACTCAAGACCGATGCCTGGGGACAGGGACGCCTTGTCAGGGAGCTTGGCCCCATACATCCTCAAAAAGACGTGTACATGCGCTTTTTCCCGCCCATGACAATTACGGGCTCAGGGCATGCCGAGCACAAGCTCATTTGCAGCATCATCTCGCAGCACGTTGCCTGGTGGGAACAGAGACAGAAGGCAAAGGACGAGGGAAGGAACCTGCCGCCGCTCACGGATCCGTCCTTTGAGCTGCCGTACTAAAATACACCTCATGCGACAGAAAACAGGAGGCAGCATGCCGCTTAGCTGGAATGAGATTAAAGACAAGGCACAAAAATTCAGCCAGAAATGGGAAAAGGCCGAAGGCAGGGAAGAAGCAGAGTCACAAAGCTTTATCCACGAGCTGCTGGCAGTCTTTGGCGTCCATGATGCGAACACAGCCGGCACCTTTGAGTTCAAAGTCGGCATGGATGACCAGCAGAACGGCTATATAGACTACCTTCTGCCTAAAAAAATCGCCATTGAGATGAAGTCAAAAGGCAAGGACCTCAAAAAGGCCTATGCCCAGCTCAAGGAATATGTTGTCCACCTGAAGGCAGAGGAAATGCCGGACCTCCTTATGGTCAGCGACTTTGACAACATCTGGCTGTACAGCAGGGCCGCCGCAAGCGGCACCAAGAAAGCCGACAAGGGCAGGCAGACAAAGTTCAGGACAAAGAACCTGGCCAAATGGGCGCCCCACTTTGCCATACTTGCAGGCTACGAGACGACCCGCACCTATGACGATCAGACAGAAGTCAATGTGCAGGCCTCTGAAAAAATGGCAAAGCTTCACAACGCCATGGAGGCAGTCGGCTATACCGGACATCAGCTGCAGGTCTACCTGGTGCGCCTTCTTTTCTGCCTTTTTGCTGATGACACGTTGATCTTCCCCAAGGATGCCTTCCTGAACTACATTGAAAACTCAAAGGAAGACGGCTCCGATCTGGCTCAAAGGCTGGCCAGCCTTTTTGAAATACTGAATATGCCGCCTGAGGAGAGGAAGAAAAAGAAATTTCTTTCCCCTGAGCTCCTTCAGTTTGACTATATCAACGGAGGTCTCTTTGCCGAACCGCTACTGCAGGCCGGCTTTGATGCCAAAATGCGCCAGACACTGATAGATGCAGGCCATTTTGACTGGCAGCACATCTCCCCTGCTATCTTCGGATCCATGTTCCAGGGCGTCATGGACAAAAAGATGCGCCACGACATGGGAGCCCACTATACCTCAGAGGAAAATATCCTGAAGGTCATCAATCCCCTCTTCATGGACGAGCTCTGGGCAGAATTTGACAGAGTCAAGGCCTCCCCGGCCCAGCTTGATGCCTTCCATGACAAAATCGCATCTCTAAGGTTTCTTGATCCTGCCTGCGGCTGCGGCAACTTCCTCATCATTGCCTACAGGGAGCTGCGAAGTCTTGAGTTTTCCATTTTGCAGCTGAAAAAGGACAACAATGAGCTGATGCTGGATCCGGCAATGCTGCTCAAGGTCAGCGTAGAACAGTTCTACGGCATAGAGCTTGAGGAGTTTCCCTGCCAGATTGCCACGGTGGGCATGTGGCTCATGGATCATCTGATGAACAGCCAGCTGACCAGCCTCTTCGGCAAGCCCTATCTGAACATACCGTTAAAAAGGAGTGCCCACATCCATCAGGGCAACGCCCTGGACACGGACTGGAACAAAATCATTCCGGCAGAAAATCTCTCCTATATCCTGGGCAATCCGCCTTTCTTAGGCGCCAGGGTAATGAGCAAGCAGCAAAAGGAAGAACTTGTCGCCCTCTTCCCTGGCGAGAAAAATACCGGCAATCTGGACTATGTCACTGGCTGGTACAAAAAAGCCGCAGGCTGCATGCAGTCAAACAAAAACATCAGGACAGCTCTGGTCTCCACCAATTCCATCTCCCAGGGAGAACAGACAGCCATCCTCTGGAAGCCGCTCTTCAAGGAAGGCATCCATATCAATTTTGCGTACAGGACCTTCAAATGGGACAATGAGGCTAGTGGCAAGGCCCATGTCCATTGTGTCATCATCGGCTTCAGCTTGATTAAGCAGGATAAAAACACCATCTACGATGGCGAGGACGAAATTTCTGCCAAAAATATCAATGGCTACCTTCTGGATGGTCCTGACATCTTTGTTGCCAGCCATACCAAGCCACTGTGTAATATACCGGCCATAGGTATGGGAAATCAGCCGATTGACAACGGGGAGTACCTCTTCCTTGAAGATGAAAAGGATGCCTTCCTGCAAAAGGAACCGACCGCAGAAAAGTACTTTTACCGCTGGATGGGTGCTGAGGAATTCCTGAACGGCAAGAAGCGCTTCTG
>JAUMVQ010000163.1 GCA_030530085.1 Desulfovibrionaceae bacterium
GAAAATTCCCTGTAGATGCCGACGCTGTTTTCAAGGCCTGACAGCACAAGTTCCAGGCAGGTGACGTCGTATTCGTAGAGAGCCTGGTTTGTGTCGGAAACAAGCCGTATCCTGCGCCTGATGGAAGCAAAGGGAATGGAGTCGTCCTGCGGCAGGTTAAAGGTTATCCTGCCTGGCCAGGCCACAGGGACATCTGATGCCAGCATGTGCAGAAAGGTGGATTTCCCTGAGCCGTTTTCTCCCCGAAGAAGCCAGCGTTCCCCACGGCAGAGCTGCCAGCTGATGTCGTGCAGAACAGGCCTGCCGTTAAGGTACACGGTGGCGTTTTCCACCTCTACCAGCGGCACAGCCTCTTCATGGGCAGGAACATCCCCTGAATGTATTTCTATGGGGGCAGCAGCCTGCACGTCCTTAGTGGCAGCAGGCGGTACCGTGCTGAGGCTTCCATTATCAAGATAGAGCGTATTTGTTATCCAGTCTGGCAAAAACGACGCCCTGTGGGTAGTCATGATAATGGTGCTGCTCTCTGAAAGCTTTTTCAGCGATGCAGCAAACAGCTCCCTGTGCCGTGCATCAAGGCCGTCACTGCACTCATCGAGCAAAAGCAGTGATGGCTGCCGCAGCATGGCTCTTGCAAGCAGCAAAATCCGCAGCTGTCCCTGGGAAATCTCCGTAACGTTGCGCTTTAAGAGGTGAACGCAGTCCAGTTCGCAGGCCATGGCCTCTGCAAGCTCTTCCCTCTTGCTGTCTGGCTGCGTGTAGAGCATGGGCGTGCCGTCAAAGCCAGTCAGCAAAAGTTCCTTGCCGTTAAGCCCCCTGGCAGAGCGCTGGAAGTATTCCTGCTGTGACGGAGAGACCATGGCTGTCACAGCCTGGCCAATAATGCGTGACGTCGTCATGCTGCCGTCACTGTCCTGCCAGGAACATGTCCCCTGCGTCACCCAGGCCTCGCCTCTGATAATGCGCAGAAGCGTTGTCTTTCCGGCGCCGTTTTTGCCGATGAGAACTGTATGCTCTCCCTTGTGGATGGCCCAGGAGAGGTCATGTAGCACAGCCCTTTGCTGGGGATCGCCAGGGAAAACGAGGCCGGCGTTGTCTAACTGGCAGAGAAGTGTCTGGTCCATATGGCAGTGTTGTCTTCAGGGAGATGCTAAGAGATATTGGGAAAGGCAGGAGAAAAGCCTAAAAAGCGAGCTCATGGCACTGCTTTTCGGCATAATACACCGAATGCGCAAAGCCGAATGCCCTGGCATAGCTTGCAAGAACCGGAAAGCCATAAGCCACATCGGCAACATTGTGGGCATCAGAAGCAAAACTGATCTGGCACTGCACTTCTGAGGCCAGGCGCATGATAAGCGGGCAGGGGTATATCTCATGGCAGGGCTTGCGCAGTCCGGCTGAGGATATTTCCATGGCCATGTTATTGGCCTTGAGAACTTCCAGCGCATCCTTTATGAGTCGCTGGCTCTCTTCCTTCACAATCCAGCTGTGGAAGCTGTCCATGCTGAAAATCTTGATAAGGTCCGGATGGGCCGCAATCTGGAAGAGGCCTGTGGCAAGCATCTTGCGCCAGGTTTTAAAGTAGGCAGTGTAGCACTCAAACTTCTTTTCTTCGCTCATCTTTTCCCATGGCTCAGGAGAGGCATCATAGCCCCAGGTGCCAAGAAAATGCGTGCTGCCAATGAGGTAGTCAAAGGGGAACTGGCATGATGCCTGGCGGACAAAGTCAGCATCGTCTTCAAACCAGTCGATTTCCATGCCGAAAAGCACCCTGCAGGGGCCGTCTGCCTTTTTGAGTGCCTGCACTTCATCGACATAGTCCTGCAGATGGGCATTGAGGCGGTCCCTGTATTCGACAGGGTAGGTATATTTGAGGGGGCGCGGGCTGTGCTCGGAAAAGCCGAAGATCGCAAGGCCTCTGGACACGGCGCTCTGGTACATATCCTGGACAGTGTCCTTTGCATGCGAATACAGGGTGTGGTTATGCAGATCGCAGGTGATCATGGGACCTCTCCTCATGGAAAAAGCCAAAACCCCACGGCGGTGAGGCCGTGGGGATATTCTGATACTAGGGAAAGAAAAGCTGTTTACTGCTGTTCTGTGCCGAGCAGGCGCTGGCAGATGCTGATGCCTGCCCTGCGTCCGGCACCGGCAGCCAGGATGACCGTTGCGGCACCAGTGACGATATCGCCGCCGGCAAAGACATTGGGAATGGATGTTTCGCCCGTTTCTTCGTTGGTGACGATATAGCCCCATTTGTTCTTTTCGAGATCCTGCGTGGCCTCAAGAAGAATGGGGTTGGAACGGGTGCCAAGAGCCACAATGCCCAGATCTATTTCCATCTCAAATTCGGAACCAGGCACTGGCACAGGGCGGCATCTGCCTGAGGCATCAGGCTCGCCCAGCTCCATGCGCTGCAGGGTGACGCTCTTAAGCCTCTTTGCCTCGTCGCCATGGAAGGATACCGGGTTCACCAGCAGGTCAAAAATGACGCCTTCTTCCTCGGCATGTTCGATTTCCTCGCGGCGGGCCGGCATTTCATTCTTGGTGCGGCGGTAGACCACGTGCACTTCGTCTGCTCCCATGCGCAGCGCAGTCCTGGCTGCGTCCATGGCAACGTTGCCTGCTCCGAAGACTGCAACCTTGTGTCCCTCATAGACAGGAGTGTCGTATTGGGGGAACTTGTAGCCGCGGCCAAGATTGATGCGGGTCAGGAATTCATTGGCAGAAAAGACGCCGACCAGGTTTTCCCCCGGGATGCCGAGGAATTTGGGCAGGCCTGCACCGACACCGATGAAGACGGCATCATGCTTTTGCAAGAGCTCGTCAATCTGGCAGGTGCGTCCGCCAACCGTATCCAGGTGAATTTCTACGCCGAGTTCCTCAAGGGCTTTGATTTCGCTGCGGACAATGTCCTTGGGCAGCCTGAAGGAGGGAATGCCGTAAATAAGCACGCCGCCTGCCTCATGCAGTGCCTCGTACATATGGACCTTGAGACCGTGGGAGGCACAGTAGCCTGCGCAGGACAGGGAGGAAGGACCGGCACCAATACAGGCAACGCTTTTGCCAGGCACAGTGGCGGGCTGTGAGGGAGTAGAAGCCTCGTTTTTGGCGCGGGCTATATGGGTGTCTGCAACAAAGCGTTCCAGGCGGCCTATGGCTACAGCCTCGCCCTTGCGTCCCAAGAGGCAGGAGCCTTCGCACTGCTTTTCCTGGGGGCAGACGCGGCCGCACACGGCAGGAAGGGCATTGGCAGTCTTGAGCTGGCGGTAGGCCTCTTCGTAGTCGCCTTTTGTGATGGCATTGATGAACTGGGGAATAGGCACGCAGACAGGACAGGCCTTCATGCAGGCGGGCTTTTTGCACTGCAGGCAGCGTGATGCCTCTTTCAGGGCTGTCTCTTCATCGTAGCCGAGGGCGACTTCGTCAAAGTTGTGAGCGCGGACCTCCGGCTTCTGGCAGGGCATGGGAGATCTGGGAATTTTGTTGCCATGAACGGTGGTCTTATCCATTGTGTGCGCTCCTGTAGGCTTCCATTCCTTTTCTTTCCTGTTCCCTGAAGGCGCTGAGCCTGAGCTTCAGCTCGGCAAAATCGACTTCATGCCCGTCAAATTCGGGCCCGTCCACGCAGGCAAAGCATGTCTTGCCGCCTACTGTGACGCGGCAGGCACCGCACATGCCTATGCCGTCCACCATAATCGGGTTAAGGCTGACGGTGGTGTGCACGCCATAGGGCCTGGTCAGATTGGAGACTGCGGCCATCATGGGGACTGGGCCAACGGCCACGACCTCGAAGATGCTTTTGTCCGTATCCAGCTTTTCCTTGAGCAGGTCGGTTACAAAGCCCTTGTGCCCGCGGCTGCCGTCATCCGTGCTGATGAGAAGCTCATCGGCAAAGAGTCCCAGCTCTTTTTCAAAAAGAAGAAGATCCTTGTTTCTGGCACCGATAACGGCAACGACCTTGTTGCCTGCCTCATGGTGTCCTTTGGCTATATGGTGCATAGCGGCAATACCTGTACCGCCGCCTACACAGACAACGCAGCCTTTCTTTTCTATTTTTGTTGCCTTGCCCAGAGGACCGCAGACATCCAGGATGCTGTCGCCTTCCTTAAGCGCTTCAAGCAGGGCTGTCGTTTTGCCAAGAACAAGATAGACAATGGTAATCTCTCCTGTTTCGGCATTGGCATCTGCGATGGTCAGGGGGATACGTTCGCCGTGCTCATTCACTCTCAGAATAATAAAATGGCCCGGTTTTGCGTGCCGCGCAATTTCGGGTGCATACAGCACCATCTTGCTGGTGGTGCCGGGAATGAGGGATTCTTTTTTCAGAATGGGAACAGACATGGTAACCTTCTTCTGTCGTACAAGAAAAATACGTTCTGCCCTGCATGATGCGGGCAAATACGGGGGGAAGGGGAAAGCCTTATAAAAAAGACTAGCATACTTTTAAATAATAGCAAGTTGCTTTAGAAATAAACAAGAGCGTGCGATTTTTACAACTGCTAGCCTAGCATTGTGGAATTCTGTATAGTCAGCCTATGCAAACTATGTATCCCATATTGAAGAAAGCGTGCAGCAGCGTATGGAGCCTCCCTCTGTGCGTATGCATGATGCTTATATACCTGCTGTCAGCCGGGGAGGCTTCAGCCGACATGGCTGATCCCGACAATTTCGGCCCGGCACTGAGCTCTTCTGCGGCCAGGCCTGTGGCGCCGACAAGGTATGCAAGAGGCAAGGAAACAAAGACACCCGTTATTGTCAAGGGGACTATGAACATGGGCAGCGCCGTGCGCCATGCCATAGAGCATAATCCGTCCCTTGCGGGAGCCGAGGCCCAGGCCAGGGCATCCGAGGCCGGCAAGAATTCTGCGCTTGGCACCCTGTTTCCTGCCCTGTCTACAAACTATGGCTACAGCTATTCCAGACAGGACCGGGATCCGTCCCAGATGACAGGCACCAAAACGCCGTCACAGGGAACATATACATGGAGTATTGAAGTCAGACAAATACTGTTTGACGGCATGAAGACGCTGGGAACATACCAGAA
>JAUMVQ010000164.1 GCA_030530085.1 Desulfovibrionaceae bacterium
AGGGAAGAGGCTCTCCCCCTGCCTGGCGCAGAACAGGCTGAAGCTCATGCAAAAGCAGGCAGCAGCCAGGTGAGGCAGTCTGCAGCCAGTGAACTGGCCAGGCCGTCTGGACATGTATCAGCCCATGCATCCGGCCAGATTTCCGGCCAGGCATCATCCAAGGCATCAGCCCATCCGCATCATCAGCAAGCAATGGTGCAGCAGTCCCTGGTCCCGACCATGCCGCTGAACCAGGGCCTGACTGTTTCAGGCGATGCACTGATGCGCAAGCAGTGGCGCTACTCCTTTGACGATTTCGTGGTAGGTCCAAGCAACGACATGGCCACGACTGCTGCCAGGGATCTGTGCCGTCCCCAGAGCTTTGTGGAAACGCTGTTTGTGAGTTCCGATCCCGGGCTTGGCAAGACGCATATCGTGCAGTCTGCCGTGCGCCAGATTCTGGAGGATCGGGGCAGCAATGCCAGGGTTGCCTACCTGACCGGCGATGAATTTTATGCCCGTTTCAGGATGGGCCTTGTCAACGACAATCTTGACGATTTCATGGGACGTGTGCGTGCCCTGGATTTTCTTCTTCTTGATGACATCCAGTCCCTGGCAGGCAAGGCCAAGACCCAGGAACTGTTGCTTTCCCTGGTCAAGCACCTGAAGGATCGCGGCAGCCGCGTCGTTTTCTCAAGCCGCTTCCAGCCTAAGGATCTGAAGAAGCTTGATTCCCAGCTGGTCAGCCTGGTCAGCTCAGGCATCCAGACCAGCATGCAGGATCCCGACTATGAGATGCGCTGTGAAATTCTCCGCAGCAAGGCCAAGGCCCGCCATGCCGTGCTGCCGGAGGAGGTAGTAGCGCTTCTGGCAGACGGGATTGAAGGTGATGTGCGCCAGCTTGAGTCCTGCCTGCAGACCCTGCTTCTCAAGGGTCGCGTCCTTAATACCGGCATTACGCCTGAGCTTGCCGCAGAAGTCCTAAGCCAGTTCGGAAATCTGAAGAAGGGCGCAAACAAGCTCACCATCGACGGCCTGATAGGCTGCATCAGCCGCGAGTACAGCATCACCGAAAAGCAGCTTTGCTCATGCCTGCGCCGCCGCCTGTATGTGGAAGCGCGTAACGTGCTCTTCTATCTGGCCCGCAAGTATACCAGTCTGACACTGGTCCAGATTGGGGCAAGGGTGAACAAGCGCCATTCCACTGTTCTCAAGGGCATTGCCACCATTGAGCACAACCTGAGCGCCGAGACGGCAACAGGGCGCCAGACAGCCGCCGTTGTCCGCCTTATCGAGCGCAGTGCAGGCTGTGTGCAGGACGATGCGCAGCCCCAAAACAGCTGATGCCGTTCCTGCCTCATCCTTCTGCCAGGCAGGCTGTTTGATTTTTTTGTGAAAAATGTCAAATATCTTGCACATATAGAAAAAAAACAGTATCAGTATAAATCGTGTTTGGCATGTCATATATGTAGAGACTTGCATCGTGTTGTACTTGGCCGGGATAGGTATGTATGAACAGAAGTGAACTGTGTTCCAGACTTGCAAAAGAATGCCATCTGTCGATGGATGAAGCGACCACTGTTGTTGATGAGTTCTTTAACTCTATCGCCGAAGAACTGGTGAACGGGTCCCGTGTGGAAATCAGGGGCCTGTGTTCCTGGCAGCTGAAGCAGTATGAAGGCTATAATGGCCGCAATCCAAACACAGGGGATACCATAGCCATTGAGCCCAAGCGCCTTCCTTTCTTCAAGGTGGGGAAGGAGCTGGTCGATGCGCTCAACGAGGAACTTCTGCCCAAGCTGCTGGCAGAGAAAGCGTAAGCTTTGTGTCCGGAGCAGGTCTTTTTGAACGGCGAATAAAACAATCGGGAGGCGGCAATAAGACTTGTGTTAAGGAAACGTTCTGTGAATTAAAAGCTGTACGGTACGTTCCTCACTGATATGGAATTAAATGGTGTGTTCCCTGGGACGGGTTCGGGATAGTTTCAGGACAGTTTCAGGGAACTGCGGCAGAGGCTGACTGCTTCTGCCAGTGTATATTCCGGAAAAGGAGTTTGGGGTCATTTTTCTCAGGGCAGGCTGCTGTCAGTCATGTAGTTCCTGCCGCATTGTCATGGGGCCAAAAAGTTCATTGTGGCAAAAGAGGCGCTAAGAACAGGCGTGGAAAGGCAAAAGTGTGTTGCATGCTGTTTTTGAGCATCATTGTTCTCTTCTGTTGCATAGCTTGTGCATTGAAACGTGCAGCTCTGTGACTTTAAATCAATTAATAATATATTGAAGGTATTTATTGGGATAATGCTTTATCTTCCCTCTTAAAAAGGGGAAAGTGTTTAATTGTGGCCGAAATAATACTACTATTGGTGAACAGGCTGAAAGTACAAAACGTGCCTGTTCATGACAGGAGAAAGCAAAGTGCATGAAGATCAGTTAGTCGGAACAGCTTATGAGGAAGGCAAGACATCCTGGGCTCCGGGCAGTTTCTTTTACATGCGCGGCAGGGCCTGCGAGCTGGTTCTTTTCTGGGACAATATCGACAGGGAAGACGTGTGGCGCGTGACCAATGGCAAGGTTTCCTTTGGTGTGTGGTATTCTGACGACAAGGATTTGTTTTTCCTGTACCGTTTTGACGGCTGCCACTGGTCAGATGCCGTTTTTTCTGCCTTGCAGCTGCCAGAGTCTGAAAGGATGCGTCCGCCCTTCATGAGGCCTGGCGAAAAGCTCACCTGCCGCATCACCCTTGTTTCCTGTGAAACAGGCCTGATTCAGGCTGTCAGGACCCTTTCCTTCTCCCATCCCTTGTCCAAAAAGCTCTGCCTGGCAGTAGACAAGCATTTTTACAGCAGCTACAGCCGTTTCTGGACCCCTGAGAGCTTTGAGCTCAGGGTCAACAAGATTTATCAGCAGTATCCCCTGCCTGAAGCCCTGATTAACTGCCAGGGCTGCATCCTGTGCACAGGCCAGGATACCCATTAAGAGACCCATACCCATCAGGAGACAGGCCGGGGCAGAAGAGATCTGCTCCCTGCGGCTATGCCCTGAGCGTGTTTTTCAGACCTGAACAGCCATCACAGAGAAAAAAAGGAGCCGTCATGCTTGAGCTATACAGGGAAAAGGGATTTGTCCTGCTTGGGCTTGAGCCCGGGCCTTCCAGCGGCAGCCTTGCTGGCAGTGACGGCCTGGACATCGTTTCCCTGTATCTGGAAAAACGCACGGAAAAAGATGTGCCGTCCTTGGCCTGCGAGCTCTTTTTCCCAGGGAAGGGCGGAAAGGAAGGCACGCTGTCCTTTGCCGAGCAAGGGACAGAGTATGCGCTCTCATGGAGCTTTGCTTTCCCTGAAAAGCCTGGCGACAAGGCCCTGGCTCTTCTTCTCTCCCTGACAGGCTCTTTGCCTGCCCTGCATGAAATGCTCAATGATGACCAGTGGGCAGGCGGATGCTACCGCATAGAACAGGACAGCTCCTGGTCTGAGAGCCTTGCAGCCTGCGGGATCTCTGAGGAAGAACAGCGGAGCATTTTGGAACTGTGTGTTGCTGCAAACATCTCCTTTTCCCTGAATGGCACCGAGTATAGCTCTGTGCTCATGGAAGAGGCCGGGATTAAGGCTGACGGGAGCATGTTCTGCCAGGTAAATCCCCTGGCCCTCTATGCCCTGCTTGGCCTTGATGCCCAGTTTGCGCTTGAGGATGCCGCAGTGCTTCTGGAAGAGCCCTATGCCTGGACAGAGGGCCTTCTGACCTTTGTGCTGGGCTTAAGCGAGCTTCTGCCTGCCGATGAGGAAGGCGACGAGGCCTGCGATGAGTTTGTGCTGGCAAGCCTTGTGAACATGCTTGCAGGCCCGGTGCAAGGGACAGTAGCTGATGATCTATCATCCCTTGAAGAGGCAGTGCCAGCCCTGCTTGATCGTATGAAGGATCTTGACGGCTGGCAGGTACAGTCCTTTGAAGAAATAGCAGAAAAACAGGAAGGAAAGAGCCCTGCCGGCAAAGGCGAACATATCTGGCGCCTGACCCACACTGCCCTGTAAAAAAGAAGCAGGTGAGGTTTTTCCCGGCAGGGACTCTTTTTACGCGTATTTAAAGCTTTATGCCGCCACTACGGCTCAACAGGATACATTTCCATATCCTTGGGGGCCGTAGCCTTGACTGTGTGCTGTATGGCCGTGGCTGATCTGGCTGGAACCGTGGCAGTCCAGACCAGCTTTTTTTCTTTCTGGTCTTCCCGGGGAGCAGGCGTGCCGCTGTAGCTTACAGCAACATCCTTGTTGGTGCTGACAGGCAGTGGGCGCTCAATGCGTACCTCGATATCGCTTTCCCTGTCGTTTCTCACCGTATAGGTCCAGCCCCATTCCCATACCTGCTTTGCGCCTATAAAACCCTGCTGGCCCTTTTTGCGCGGCTCGGACTGCGCTGTCAGCGTGACGCGCGGGTCATTGCCAAAGGAAAGGAAAATTTTGCCATCCCTTGGCCTGAAGTATCCCTGGCCGGCATAGGTGCCGTCCACGCTGAGCTGCATGCTGCCCTCTGGCCACACGGCTTCCTCAGCAGAGAGCGTGTGCTCTGCACAGATATAGACCCTGGCATCGTTATTGAGGGGGCGGGCAGTCCAGAAGAGCTTTTCCTGCCAGCTGCCCTCTGTCAGCAGAACTCGGCTTGTTCCGGCAGAAAGCCCTTGTATGACAGGCTTCCAGACCACATAGCTGCCGCCTGTGTCAGCAGCTGCGGATGCGCTGCTTCCGGCAAAATCAGGGGCTGCTTCTTCATCAGTGTCATTGAGGGCCATCATCTTGGCCCGGGGTGCGCCCAGGGCTGCAGGCATGGGGCTGGCGGAGGACTCGGCTGCAGATCCTATATGCCACTGCCTGAGTTCAGGCAGAATGGCAGATCCTGCATTGCCGTTGATGAGCTGTATCTCTGTCTCTTTCCAGTCCATTCCTGATGTCTGGCTGATAACGGCTTCTAGGCGTGCCGTAATGGGCTTTGCTGCAGACGGCGTGCAGCTCATCGTGTACACCGGCTTCCAGGAGCAGCTGCCCAGGTGGTA
>JAUMVQ010000165.1 GCA_030530085.1 Desulfovibrionaceae bacterium
TTCCAGATCGGACAGAAGCTTGGGATGTGCCTCTTCCCAGTTGTCCAGCAGGGATCGTACCGTTTCCAGGAAGCTGATGCCGCCCATGACTTCTGACAGGGCAGCATCCCTGGTAAACTGCGATCGTATGCGCAGGCTGGCCGAGGCATTGCCTGAGGAGATGATGCTCTGTTCAAGCCTTGCCTTGTTTTCCAGCAGGATTTCCTTGAGGCGCCTGGCTATCATGTCCTTGTCCCGGGCAGGCTCAAGCAGGATTTCTTTCCAGATGGCAAAGAGATCGCAAATATGTTCGGTGACAGCCTTGCCTGAGAGGCTCAGCTGGCACTTTAAGACATTGTCCTTTGACAGTGTAGTTGAAAGGCCGGCATTGAGTCCGCCGGTCTTGGCCGCAATGAGGGCGCCAAGCTCGGTATAGTCATGCCTTGCCGTGCCAAAGCTGGTGAAAGAGGCCAGGAAGAGCCTCAGCAGGGGCAGGTAGCGGGCAGGCAGATCCGGCATGGGGATAAGCAGTTCTGTATAGGCTATGCCATGCGTGTCCAGATCGCAGAAAATATGGGTATGGCCGTTCTTTTCCTCAATGCATCTCGGAATATGCAGGTTTTCCTTCGGCATGTCGGCTATGACCAGGTTGGGAATGGTGGCCAGGGCTTCCTCTGTGTCCGGAGCAGACTGGGCCTTTTTCAGGTCCTGGCAGATAGCGCATATCTCCTTGCGCTCTTCATCGGAGCACTGCTTCTGGTATTCTGCCAGGTGCTGCCTTTCTTCCTCTTCCCTGCGGGCGGCAAGCTTTGTGTCAGGAGTCAGGATGACCGTGACGCGGGAGGGATTGTCAAGGAAGAGCTCCCTGATGGCCTTTTCAAATACTTTTTCTCCTGCTGCCAGTCTTTTCTTGATGTCATGGAGAGGCTTTTCCCAGGCCAGCGGCGCCATGGGATCCCCGTCGTACAGCCAGGTGGACAGGGCCTGCAGCATGGCCACAAGGCCGCGAGGGAAACGGCCGGAGTTTGCTTCCCTGTATGAAAATTCAACAGTGTTGACGGCTGCCTCGACCAGCTCGGCGGCGATGCCGTTTTCGGCAAGATCCTTCAGGGTGGAGAAGATGAGCTCCTCTGCCTTTTCTACGTCCTTTTCATCAATGCCCTTGAGGCCTGTAGAGTAGAAGGTCTGGATGAGATCGCTTTCAAGGCCGCTGCCTGTTGTATCCTCGCCAAGGCCGGATGAGATAAGCGCCTTGCGCAGGGGGGAGCCAGGCATCCCTTCCAGAATGTGTTCCAGCATCTCCAGCATCATGGTGCGCGCTATGTCGCTGCGCGGCCCTGTAAGCCAGTTGACGGCAAAAAGGCTCTTGGCACCGCTTTCGGCTGCATAGGGAACGCTGATGCGTTCCGGCTTTGAGAAGGCAGGCTGCATGGAGATGGCAGAATCGGCCTGGCATGTGCCCATGCCGCTGACGGCCTTGTCTACGATGGCAAGGCGCTCTTCCTCAGGATCGTCCCCCCAGAAGAAAAAGCGGGCATTGGAGGGATGGTAGAATTTTGCATGGAAGTCGCGGAACTGCTCATAGGTCAGGCTGGGGATGACAGAAGGATCGCCGCCTGAGTCCTTACGATAGATGTTGTCAGGGAACATGGCGTGCTGGCATTCTTCTGACAGGCATGAGTCAGGAGAGGAATAGACGCCCTTCATCTCATTGAAGACAACGCCCTTGTACTGCCATTCCGAATCAGGGGCATCGGCCTCTATGTGCCAGCCTTCCTGCCGGAAAATATTGTTGCTGATAAGGGGATGGAAGACAGCATCTATATAGACATCTATAAGGTTGTAGAAATCCTGCAGGTTGGCACTTGCTACCGGATAGCAGGTCTTGTCAGGGAAGGTGAAGGCATTAAGGAAGCTTTGCAGGCTGCCCTGCAAAAGGACCACAAAAGGCTCCTTGACCGGGTACTTGTCTGAGCCGCAGAGCACTGAGTGCTCCATGATGTGGGCAACGCCCGTGGCATTGGGTGAAGGCGTGCGGAAGGTGACACCGAACACCTTGTTTTCATCGTCATTGACAACGGAGATAACCTGGGCACCTGTTTCTGCATGCCGGTAGAGCCTGGCTGTGCCACCGACTTCCTTGAGCTTGCTTTCGCAGATGAGTGTAAAGGCAGGATTCATGAAAACTCCTTTAAGAAGAATACAGTTTGTGTGCCTTTGAAGATAATGATGATTTCATTGTTTGTCAGCATTATGAACGGAGTTGCCGCAGAAGAGGGCTGGCTGGCAGCAAGGGTACGTCCTAGGCTGTGCCATGTGAGGTACTCTCAAGGAATCTGCCAAGCTGTTCCTTTTTGGGGCAGAAAGGTGTGCAAAGAGTGGTCATGTGTTCAATAAAAAGACAGTGGCAGATCATGGCATGTATACAAGGTATGCAGGCAGAGGGAGGTGAAAAGTTGTCGCTTAAAAATGCTGTATGATAAAAATAAACAAGAAAGACAATATGTTAGTAACTATTTGTGAATAATTTTTTGATAATGGCACGCTTCCTGCAATAAGAAAAAGCGTCAGAAGGACGAACTGCATCAGCCCGGCCGCAAGGCCATGCTGAAAAGTGCAGTACCGCTCAGGGAAACAGCAGGCCTTTGCAGCGGTGTCCGACATTCTCCTTGTACTCATACATTCTCCCTCCTTCCATAATTCCCTCCTTATAAACAACACTTGTTACCCCTTCCATAAGTACCTCCTTAGTTTAGTTAGTTAGTTCCTTTTAACCTCCAATTCCCTCCTTCCATAATTCCTCCTTAAGTCATAATAAACTCCTTGTAGCCTCCTTATAAGAAACCTCCTGCTCTATGGAACAGGAGGTTTTTTATTGCAGTTTTTCAGACAGACTGCGTGAAGCCATGAGAAAAGCCGCTCCATGCTTGACGCGGCTACAGCGGCATTTATAGTGTCTCAAGCATATATCCCCACCTTGCAGTTTTTTTGCCATCATGAGGAGCGTAGACCGACATGGAGCATCTCGGGTTTCCGTTAGAAACTGTCATTCTTTTCGCAGCTGTTGTGGTGCTGTCCTTGTTTCTCGATCTGTTTGCACACAGGCGGGACGAGGTAATATCCTTTAAAAGCGCCTGCTTATGGTCTGTTTTCTGGGTTGCGCTGGCCCTGGCCTTCGGCGTGTACCTCTATGTGCACCACAGTCCTGAAATGGCCAGCCTCTTCTTTACAGGCTATGCCCTGGAAAAGGTGCTGAGCGTAGACAACCTCTTTGTGATGATGGCCATTTTTTCCTGGTTTTCCATACCAGGCCAGTACAGGCACAGGGTTTTGTACTGGGGCGTGCTGGGCGCTATTGTCTTCCGTGCCATATTTGTGGCCATAGGTGCCGAACTGATGTCGTTAGGACCCTATGTCGAGCTGCTTTTTGCCGTAATCGTCGGCTACACGGCCGTCATGGTGCTGAAAAAGAAGGATGATGAGGAAGAAATCAAGGATTATTCCAACCATCTTGCCTTCAGGATGGTGCGCAGGTTCTTCCCGGTCTGGCCAAGGCTTTGCGGGCATACCTTTTTCCTCTCAAGGGAAAAGGCCATGGAGGAATCCCAAAGGGACAATATTCCCATTGAAGGCATGGGCCGTGCCAGTTCCCTGGTGGTGACCCCGCTTTTTTTGTGCCTTGCTGTCATAGAAGTCAGCGATGTCATGTTTGCCTTTGACTCAGTGCCGGCCGTTATTGCCGTGAGCCGCGAGCCTTTCATTATTTATTCGGCAATGATTTTTGCCATACTCGGGCTGCGAAGCCTCTACTTTGTGCTTGAGTCCATGAGCGGCAGTCTTGTCTACCTGGAAAAGGCCGTTATTGTCCTGCTCTTCTTCATTGCTTTCAAGCTGATGCTTTCAGGCATCAACCATATTTTCCATGTGGGCTTTGAGATCAGCCCCAACGTGTCCCTGATTATCGTCCTTGGCGTTCTGGCAACAGGCATCATTGCCTCGCTTCTGCACAAGCCTGAGGCCAAGGAGCCCGACGGTCAGGCAGACGGCAAATAGCCGGCAAAACGCTAAAAAAAACAGCAAAAAAGCAAGGGGGAGCATCTGTCAGGTGCTCCCCCTTTTTACGTTTTGCAGAATGTGCGTGCAGGTGCTGAGCCTACAGCCCTACCTGGTCATCAGGCGTTCTGGAAAGCAGCCTGTCCAGTTCCCTGACAGACTGCTCGGCATTTCTTCCCATGCGTTCAGAAAGGGATGGCAGGTTTTCTATGGCATCACATGGCCTGACATAAACAGGATCCACATCCTTTTCTACAAATTCCGCATCACGGCTGAGCATTATCAGGCCGTCTACAGAGGGCCTTCTGGTCAGGCAGGGGATAAGCCTGTCAGTATTTTCTGCTTCAAGGCCTGCCAGGACTTCCGGATCCCGTGTCAGGGAACTGCCTGCCACATACACTAAAGATTTGCTGTCTTGTGCCGTCCGTATGACAGCCTGCACGGCCTGGGCGCAGCTCATGAGCTGTACCTCTGCCAGGGGCTCTGGCGGCATGGCTGGCCCGTAGCTCATAAAGGGCCTTGCATGCACAAGATTCCTGCGGGCATGTGTCAGTATCCAGATATGATGCCCGTATGGAACATCCTTTGTATGGGCAATAGTGGTGGCCAGTGCCGACATATAGTCCAGGGAGGCAATCTGGGCTCCTGACCCCCTGCGCAGCGCTGCAGCCGTTGCCAGCACAAGGCGGGTGCCGGTGAAGGAGCCGGGACCGCTGACGCAGCCTATGCGCCTGATTTCCGGGACAGTATGTCCTGAAAGCGTAAGGATCTGCTTGAGATCCGGAGCCAGGATTTCGGTAGAGCGGTCCTGCATGGCCCAGACATGGGCGCAGACAAGCTCGTCGTTGTCTGTCAGGATAATATAGAGCTCCTTCTCGCATGCGCAGAGAATGAGCTCAAGGCCTGTGGAAAGCTTTGCCGGCATACTGCTTAGCCCTTCATGATGCGCATGATGTCATTGAAGGTGGCAAAGACCATGAG
>JAUMVQ010000166.1 GCA_030530085.1 Desulfovibrionaceae bacterium
CCTTGGCGCTTTCTTTGAATACGGCAAGGGCTCCTATACAACCCATAACTCCTTCAATACCCGTTCCGATGTCGATGGCGACGGCAATGCCTGGTACATGGGCGGCGGCATCCTGGCCAAGATGGACTTTGTTCCCACAGGCCCCGGCCATTTCTACCTGGAAGGCTCTGCCCACATGGGCACACTGCACAACGAATACGACAGCAACGACCTCCGTGATGCAAACGGCAATGTTGCCAAATTTGACATGGACAGCCCCTACTACAGCCTGCACGGTGGCTTAGGGTACGTCTGGAACATGGCAGAAGGCCATGACCTTGACATCTATGGCAAGTACATCTGGACCAGGGTACAGGGCACTGACGACACCCTGACCACAAAGGACAAGTTTGAGTACGATAACATGGATTCCAACAGGGTCCGCTTTGGCGTGCGCTACACCTACAATGGCTCTGAGCGCTTCAAGCCTTATGTGGGTGCAGCCTATGAGCATGAGTTCTCAGGAACCTGCGAGTCCACGGTGTACGGCCATAATGTGGCAGCACCCAGCTTTGAGGGTAGCTCCGGCATGGGCGAGCTTGGCCTCATGATGAAGCCTTCTGACGACCTGCCTCTTTCCATCAACCTTGGCGTGCAGGGCTACGTGGGGCAGAAGCAGGGCGTTTCCGGCAACTGCCTTGTTAAATACGAATTTTAGGCTTGCCTAGGCCTGGCATACACACAATCAAAAAGACATCCTTCCCTGTCAGATGCGGGGAAGGATGTCTTTTCTTAATGGTGTCCCTGTAAAACAACAGCTTGCTGAACTTATCTTGCCGACATTTTCAGCAAGGTATCTATGGCATCAAGCTCGGCCGTATAGGAGATGGTGTCTGAACGGCTGAGCCCCTGTTTCTGGCTTTCAAAGGATTCAGCCATCCTCCGCAGAATTTCTGCCGTGCGCTGTGTCGCCTCATATGGCAGGGAACTTTGCAGGCGGCTGAATTCATCTACCATGTGGTGGACCCTTGGAAGATATTTGCCAAGGAAGGCAAGGGCGCTGGTCTGTTCCCCTGGCATGGACCGCATGGTGCTGATGAGATCAAGCGCTGCAAAGGCTATCTGCTCAACAGGTTACGCCAGGGTCTGCGGAAGAGAAGCCTTCTTTTCCAGCAGTGCATTGGCTGACAGGGTCAGCTCGCTGAGCTTGGTTTCCTCTGTCTCTGCGGTGCCGGAACTGATGTCCTTCTTCCTGCTTGCAAGAAAACGAGCCAGATCCCTGTTCATGGCGACGACGCTGGCAAGGACATTTTCCCTGGTGGTGCGGCCGCCCTGAATGGACGTATTCTGCCCTAGGTGGGACCATTGCGTTGACTTGAAAAACTTCTGTGTCCAGGCGGGCTTGCTGGCAAGGGCCCTGGCTACGTCTTCCAGATCGCCAGTGAGATTGACGATGCGGTCTACAAGCTCATCGGGACAGTCTTTGACAAAGGCCATGGCCTCGCATTGCGAGAGCATGACAGAAACAAGCTGCTTTTCCCTGGCATCCAGGTTTTTAGACTGCAAAAGCCTGCGCAGCCTGACAAGTGCTGCTGTGAGCATTTCCTTGTGGACATTGGTAGAAAAAAGACGGGTAAACAGCTGGTACAGAAGGTATCCGACCAAAAGGATTACAGGAAAACTGGCAAAGGGAAGGAGGCTGTCCTTGTAAAACATCGTATCCTGGGCGCAGAGGAACAGCCCTACCACAAGTATGGGAGAGGCAGTCCAGTCCCAGCCTATGTCGCCCTTTGCTATGGCAAGGCGCATGGTCCAGGTAAGCAGCCCTGCTGCATAAATGGCATATTCAAAGGGCGTATCCATTGCCAGAAGCAGGGAGAGCTGTACTGTGCCCGCGAGCACCGGAATAAACCAGTATGGGTTGCGGACAGAACCGTATGGTATGAGGCAGATGATGCCTGCATACATGGCGATGCCAAGCAGCTTGTCCGTCATGTAGCCCATGTCGGTCTGAAAAAAGAAGACAACAGTAGCAATGCCAGCTATGTGCACCAGCAAACGGCTCATGAATGTCTTTATAAGGCTGATGGCGCCTGAAAAAAAAGAATCCAGCGCAGAGTGAGAAGCCATTGGTCTATGATCCTGTATGGGAAATGACGTCCTGCGTTACTGAATCCGGCCGGCCTGGTGGCCAATGTCAAGGGCAGTTCTCTGCTGGGCCAGGTCAGTGAGCTTGGTCTTGAGCTCCTCTTCCATCTTGACCAGGTCCTTTTCGACTTCCAGGCGGCGCTGGCGGCCCTGCTGGCTGATACTCAGCGTTTCAGAGATGCTTGCGAGAAGCTTGTCCTGAACGTCGCGCAGGGTCTCGACGTCTATAACGGAGCGTTCTACCTGCCTGGCTGTTTCGGCATTGGCCTGCTGCAGCATGGAAGCATTCTGGCGGAGCATCTCATTGGTGGTATCTGCCACTTCCTTCTGCAGGAGGGCGGCATTCTGCTGTCCCTGTATGGAAAGAGCCAGTACCATCTGGTTTTTCCAGACGGGGATAGTTGCCAGGATGCTGGTCTGTATCTTTTCGGCCAGTGTCTGGTTGTTATTCTGGATCATCCTGATCTGCGGTGCAGTCTGCAGGGTGATGGTGCGGGACATCTTGAGATCGTGGAGACGGCGCTCGAAGCGGTTCAGCTTTTCAGCAAAGTCATGCACATTCTGGGCATCCATGGCATTGCCGCTCTGGGAAGCTTTTGCCTGCAGGGCAGCCAGCTGCGTGTTGCGGGCTTCGGCAAGCCTTTTTTCGCCGGCTTCTATGCAGGCTGTCAGATCAGTGTAGAATTCCTTGTTGTTTGCATAGAGCTGTTCAAGGATCTGGATATCCTTGAGCAGGCCGAAAAGGGCTTCTTCCAGCTTGCCTGAGACACCTTCCACCTGTTCAAGCAGGGTATTGAATTCCGCTATGGTCTTTTTGACGTTGCTGAACAGGCCGCCAATGATAGGCAGGGATTCCAGGAAGCCCTTTTTCTGGGTGGCAATGCCAGTGACATCAAGGCTTTTCACCTTTTCCATGAGAGATGAGAGCGACTGGCCTATCTGGCCTGCGTCCTTTACGCGGACGCTGTTGAGAAGCGTGTCGGCAAAGCCGGCAATCTCGTTCATGGTTTTGGTGCCATAGGTAATGGTGAGGGCAGGGTCATCAAAATTGATGGTGCTTGCTATAGTATTGACTTTCTGTTCAGGGACAGATGTGTCTTCAAGGGTGGCAAGCTGCTGGTTTGTGGCTGAATCTGTCATATATCCTCGCAGTAGCAACAGAAATTGTTTTGTACCTGGTATTGTCTGCGTCAGGCGTGCGCACAGCAGAGTCTGTCCAGAGGACAGAAAGGCAGGGCCGCCTGTTTTGCGTGCGCAAAAACAGTACGCTAATACGGTGCATAGCGCAAAGAAAACGTTGCCGCAATAACAGGCATTCCTTGCTGTATATGCCCGTTTGCCGGCGTATTCAGGGGCTGGCAGCTTTCAGGCTTTTGCAGCTTGTCTGCCGCAGTCCTGGGCAGGGCATTAGCCTGACCATTTTCGTGGCCGCACGAAAATGGTCAGGTGCCGGGCAAAACGGGAGAAGAGTGTCTTAATCCCCGGTATCGCCCCATGGGACAGCGTTACAATGGAGATATGGGCATGCCCGGAACATGCCCACTGTGCAAGGTACTAAAGGCAGCTGTCCTTACTTGTTCTTTCTGGCCTTCTTTCTGCGTTTCCTGGCAGCATAAAAATCCTGGATATGCTGTCTCTTCTTTTCAGCCGTTTCAATGTCGTCCATGGAGCAGGCGGCTGATGTCTGTTTGTCATTGCCCGGACCGTCAACATCGCCATTGCCTGCAGAGTCTTCATTACTGCTGTCATCTATAGCAGAAGTGAAGTCCTCAGCAGCGTCTGCGCCTTCCTGATTTTCCTGTTTTTTGGCTGCTGCCAGAATGAGCTGCTTTAGTTCGCTGTCGTTCGGGCGGCCCTCCTTTGCCTCCTTTCTTGCCCTTGCAAGATAGTCTTTCAGTGTGCGGGCTGTAACCGGACACCCGGAAAGGGTAATAACGCTGGCCAGCTCAGCATAGGAAAAGCTGCGGTTTTTCAGCATTTCCTCAATCTCTTCCTGCAGGATATGAACGATTTCGTTCATGGAGAGGCTTTTCCTGTCCATGTCCCGCTTTGCATCGTTGAGCGCCCTGATGATGCGCAGGACATCGTTGCCGGAATATTTCCTTCTGCCCTTTGCAATATTGTCCTGGGCAGGGGTGTCGGTATGGTTGTTTTTCTTTCTGGTAGAAGCAGTCATGTATGTCTCCTTAATAGATAGTATGATGCCTGCTGCCCGGTGTCAGAAGGTGTTTTCAGGACAGGCAGGATGTGTCTGAAAGGATTAGTTACTACTTTTATTTCATGCTGTCAATATTTTTTTTAATTTTAAAAATCCGGCATGTCAGATTTTCATTATTTTTGATGCAATTTCGGATAGCAGGCCCCGGACTTTGACCCGTCATGATTTCGTGCTGCAAGCCTTCAGGGTGTGCGCTGTAACCGGAATACCTGAAAGGGTAATAAGCCTGGCCAGTTCCGCATACGAAAACCTGTGGTACTTCCTCATTTTCTCAATCCTCTCCTGCAGGATATGCACGATTTCGTTCATGGAGAGGCTTTTCCTGTCCATGTCCTGCGCATCATCGATTGCCCTGATGGTGCGCAGGACATAGTTGCCGGAATATTTCCTTCTGCCCTTTGCAATATTGTCCTGGGCAGGGGTGTCAGTATGGTTCTCTGCCGGGATGTTCTTCTGGGTGTTTGTCTTTCTGGTAGAAGCAGTCATTTGTGTCTCCTTGAGAGTATGATGCCTGCCGCCCGACGTAAGAATGTGTTTTCAGGGGAGGCAGGGTGTGTCTGAAAGGGTTAGTTACTATTTTTATTTCATGCTGTCAATAACTTTTAAATTTTAAAATCCGGCATGTCAGCTTTTCGTTATTATTTTTCGATGC
>JAUMVQ010000167.1 GCA_030530085.1 Desulfovibrionaceae bacterium
ATAAGGCCGTCTCCCCTGAAGAAGCCAAAAAGACTGAAAAAAAGGCAGAGCAGGAGGAAGAGGCCAAGGCCGCCGAGATGCTGCGCATAGAGCGTGAAAAGGCGCAGGCAGCAGCCGAAGACGTGCAGAAGAGCAAGGAAACTGAGGAAATGTCCCAGGCCGACGTGCTCGACGACATGTGGGTATCCCAGCGCGGCCATATCAATGCCGTTATCCAGGATGCCATGATTTTGAGCGAAACCTTCCTCCAGGATACGGTATCCCTGGAACAGCTGCGTTCTGCAGAACAGGATATACGCAGGCTCATTATCATGGTCGGCCAGTTCAGGCAGTGGCCAGGCCCCCTTGAGGCAGTCAGCCGCCGTCTTGGCAATGCCAGCGATCTGGCCGAAAGGCTGATGCAGGCAGCCGCAGCGCCCCAGGTCAATGCCGGCAAGCTTCTGGACCAGCTCAATGCCTCCATGGAAACATGGGGCGATCTGTCCATTGCCCATATAGGCGAGACAAAGGAATACCTGGCAAAAATCAATACGGCCCGCTTTATGCTGACGGCCATCATAGCGCGCTATGCCAGCGCCCTGGGACCGACTGCGGCACTGGTAAACAGGGCCAAGGAAACCAAGGCTGAAATAACAAAATATGTCCCTGAATTATGGCTTAAATACTATACTTCAGGGCCTGTTCCGTGGCTGACCTTTTCCGAGTGGCAGAGCCTGCCCCAGAAGCTGAGCTATTTCTCTGCAGGCCTCTCCATGCGCAAGAACGTGGAGATTCCCCTGACCACGTCCCAGTGGCAGGGGGCCATTACCCGCTTTTGCATTTCCCTGCTGGTCTTTGGCTGCCTTTTCCTTCTGTTAAGCAACCGTGTCCTGCACAGCAATCCTGAGCTGCTGAGCCATACCAAGCGCTGCAGCCTGCCCTGGAACGTCCTGGGACTGGCCCTGCTTACAGCGTCCTATACGCCGACCCTTGAGCCTTTCAGGCTCTTTCTGGCCCTTGGCAACCTCTGCCTTATCATGGGGCAGCTGACCCTGGCCTGGGATTTGCGGCGCCTGAACTACAGCGAGGTCACCAAAAAATGGTCGCCCCTGCTGGCCCTTATGCCGCCTACGTTTGCTGCCTACCTGCTCCTCTATATGCCATTGCCGCAGCTTGTGACGCTGCTGATCTGGACCATATGGCTTGCCGTCAATATTGCCTGGGCCCGCAAGCGCAGCCATCAGAAGGAAGAACTCGGGCAGATGCGCCTGGAAAAGGTCATTATGGACATGCAGCCCTTTGTGCTGTGGCCCTGCCTTATTGTCAGCCTGGCCGGCTTCCATTTTTACAGCATGGCCATCTATCTTCTGTATTCCTCCCTGTCTATTGCCATCGAGGTTTCCATCGCCCTTTTGTCCATCATTTCCAGGATGAACGAAGAGCTGAAGGAAGAAGACAGCAGCACCATGCTGACAAGCTTTTTGCTGGCCCTGGCAGCCCCTGTGGCCATTATGCTTGCCTTCTCGGCCCTGTCCTTGTGGCTGGGCACGCTGCCCGGCGGCCTGGATATCCTGCAATACTACATTTTCAAGAGCGTCAGCATAGGCGAAACCCAGCTGAACTTCATGCAGGTGCTGTTTATTGCCACGGCCTTCTTCCTGGCCCGCACCTTTGCCCGCATGGGCAGAACCTTTATCAGCCATCTGCCTGAACAGAGCTCCTCGTTTGATCCCACGCTGATTACGCCACTGCAGACAATTTATTTCTACCTTGTCTGGTTCTGCTTCATCCTCTTTTCGCTCCGTTCGCTGGGCATGAACCTGGCCAACCTGGCAGTTATCGCCGGCGGCCTTTCCGTTGGTATCGGCTTTGGTATGCAGGCCATTGTCAACAACTTCATCTCCGGCATCATTCTCATCTTCAGCAGGACCTTGCAGGTAGGCGACGTGGTGGAAGTAGGCGGTGTTGTCGGCAGGGTCAGGCGCATCTCGGTGCGCGCAACCGTGGTGGAGACCTATGACTCAGCCATAATCTACGTGCCCAACTCTGCCTTTGTGTCGTCAAACCTGACCAACTGGACAAGCAACAGCCGCAGCTGCCGCAAGCATGTCATGATCAGCGTAGCCTACGGCTCGGATACGGAAAAGGTTGTCAGGGTGCTGCTTGATGTGGCCAACAAGCAGAGCGACATCCTGGCCTTCCCCAAGCCGTCGGTTTCCTTCCTTAATTTTGGTGCCAGCAACCTGGATATGAAGCTGAGCTTCTGGGTCAAGGATTACGAGCAGTTTTCAACGCCCTCGGATCTTCTCTTTGCCATCAACAAGCGCTTTGCAGAAGAGCATATCGAAATTGCCTACAACACCCTGGATGTTAATGTTAAGAAGGGCAATGTCCCGCAAAAGACCAGCGCCAGTGTGCGCAGGCGTCCTCTCTTTGCTCCCAAGAGGAAGCGCTCTGACATGAAGTGTTTTGCAAAAATTGAAAAGCAGACTACTCTCAGAGAGGACATGGAAGGAAGCACTTCCTGACAAGCGCTTCACTCCTGCTTAAGCTAAAAGCACTCAGATGAACCACGTAAAGGAGGTTTGGTATGATTCGCAGAAACAGTGAAAGGACATCCTTTGCCAAGGAAATGTTTGGCGGCCCTGGTGTCATGAAGGCCAGCCAGATCCTGAATGCCGATGAATTTTGCGGCAAGGGCAGGCTCTTTAACCACGTTGTCCTTGAGCCGGGCGCAGGTGTAGGCCTGCACCGCCACAAGAACGACTTTGAGGTGTACTACCTTCTCAAGGGCACAGCCACCTACAACGACAATGGCAAGGAAGTGGAAGTAGGTCCTGGCGATGTTATGGTCTGTCCTGACGGCGAAGAGCACAGCATTGTCAACACAGGGACCACTGACGTGGAGATAATAGCCCTTATCCTCTTCTCATAAGCATACAGTTCAGCCCAAAGTCTTTTTTGGCACGGCAAGGATTTTCCCTCTTAGGAAAAGCCTTACCGTGCTTTTTTGCTGTCTGTATCGTCCTGTGCCTGTTCTTTGGGCAGCAGGGATGTTTCCAGCTCAGGGCGTATGAGTACCTTGCGCGTGAAGAGAATCTTGTCCATGCGCATGGTGCCCTGGGCAGTGCCCTTCAGCTGCCTGACATGGCGGATTTCGCAGTAGTTGACCTTGGCGTAGGTTTCGTCTTTCAAAGAGCTTTTGCTGGCAGCAAGGGATCCTGCCTCATCCAGGGTTGTGTCTGATACTTTCTGGGAGGCATGGTTTAATCGGATGATCACATGGGCTCCGGCACCGCCCTCTACGTGGACCCAGATGTCGTGGGATGCGGCCATGCGCCTGACTTCCAGGTTGCCCTTGGCATTGCGGCCGCGCAAAAGGGTTACGCCGTCCGAGCTCACAAAAATCTGCACTGAGGCAGGCGCCTTTACAGGGGCGGGCTTCTGCTGTCCTTTCTTCTGTTTTGGCGCCTGGGCTGATATGCCCAGACGGCAGCGCTCCTTTTCCCTGCGTATATCGGCAAGCTCCTTTTCAAGCTCCTGCCTTCTCTTCTCTATGCGGGGCAGGCCGCGTTCGCCGCGCCTAGCCGTATGGAAAAAGCGGTCCATGTTCTCGCGCACTGAAAAGCGCGGATCAAGCTGCATGGTGCACTGGCCGCCTTCAAAGTCAGGCAGTGTCAGGGAAGAAAGGTGTTTTGATCCTTCCAGCTGCCACAAATTGGCCTGTATAAGAAGGCCGTATCCCTGCTTGAGGCACATGTCCTTTAAGCGGGTGCAGTCCTCTGTGTTGCGCCTGAGCAGTTCCTCTGTCTTGCGCTCCTTCTTGCGCCACGGGGCAGCCGCCTCATGGGCCCTCTTTTCTGCAGCCTCATTGAGAACCAGCGAGGCGCCGGTCTCCATGACAGCATTAAGTACATCCGTGCGGCATGATTCCTGCCCTTTTTGCAGCTCCTGCGGCAGCGGCCAGGCAGAGATCTGCACAATATGGGGCTCGCCTTTCAGCTCATCGGGAGCTCTATAGCAGAAAATATCGCCTCCGCCGTCTTCCAGATCAATAAGCAGGGCAGAGGCATCCTGCAGTTCCAGCTTTGCCAGTGTCCTGCGCAGGGCCGGTGTCAGCACCGGCCAGGAGCGCCACTCAGCCATGGCGTCCTCAAGATTATTGCGATCCGGCCAGACTGCTGCCTCTTCAGAAGGCTCAAAACCTTCCTCTGCAAAATGAAGCGCAGGCCCGTCCCTGAGCGAGAGAACAAGCCAGGTAAACTTTTCAGGGGCCTTTTGTGCTTTTCTGTCCTCCGCAAAGGACAGCTCTTCTCCTGCTTCTGCCTTTTCCATGCCCGGCATGGCGCCTGAGAGCAAAAGATGAAGTTCTCTTTTCTGCCACAGCGCTATGGCGCGGCGTATGGTGTGCCCTGCCGCATACTTGCGCAGGCGCATGACCATGGCTGAGGGCTCTGTCCCTGCGGCTATCCTTGCTGTAGAGAGAAAGAGATACGGCTCCTTTCTTCCCGGGCGCAGCACAAGCTGCACCTTGCGCCCCAGAGGATTGTCGCGGGCAAACAAATCCAGGTTGAAAGTATAGATGTTTTCATGGGGCTGCTGGATTTTGACAAGCCTAGCCCCTTGCAGGACTGGCAGAAGTTCCTCAGCAAAACGGCGAAAGAGATGGGCATCCATGGGGTAATTCCCTGTACTACAGCCAGGGCCGTGTGCAGATCCAATACTTGTGAACGGATATGCAGGCAGCCTGTGGCTCGATCTTTGCGGTATGAAAAAAGGCATGACTGCAAGAGCGCAGTCATGCCTGGTACTATCTTTCTTGAGCAGGATTTTTTTGCACGCGGCAAAAAGCTTAGGAACGCTGGCTTTCGTCCTTTTCCTGCTTGGCCTTGCAGTTGATGCACAGCCTGGTCACAGGGCGGGCCTTGAGGCGGCTCAGGCTGATTTCCTCGCCGCATTCCTCGCACAGGCCGTATGTTCCGTCCT
>JAUMVQ010000004.1:0-2761 GCA_030530085.1 Desulfovibrionaceae bacterium
CATGATAATACACTGCCCCCATTGTGATTATACCAGGGAAATGCCCGATGAACGTATTCCTGATGGTGTAGTGACGGCACACTGCCCTGGCTGCGGCAAGTCATTTCCTTTTTCCCGCACGGAAAATATTGGGAATACGGCGCAGGAAGAGCAGCCTGTTCCGGAAACAGTGCAGGACAATGTGGTTCCCGGCTCTCCTGAGCCCGATTTAGGGAAAGACATAAGCGAAGAAAGCACGGGGCAGGACGATGGCTGTGAAAGGCCGGATGCAAAGCAGCAGCCAGACATGGCAGAAATAAATCCCTGGGCTGCATGCACCAGTTTCACGGAAATGCCGCAGGCCCTGTATCAGACCTGTCTCAGGGTTATGCTTTCAGCCAGGGTATTTTTTTCTTCACTGCGTCCTGGTCCTTTTACACGTGCCTTTATATTTTTTCTTGCCATAGGCTGCTTTCAGGTTTTGGTGGAACAGCTGTGGACCTTGCTGTTCTTTAATTATCTGATGCCTGCCGACCAGCTGGCAGACCCGCAGCTGAAGCAGCTTGCTGACACGATGATCCAGAGCGGACAGGGCAGCAACGCTATTACAGGTTTGTTTTTGCGCCTGGGAATTATCACGCTGCAGCTCTTCTTCTTTTCATCGCTGCTCTATATATCGTGGCGTCTTATTGTCAGGAAGGATATACCGTACTCTCTTATCGTGCAGGTTCTCTGCTACGCCTCGGCACCTCTGATTCTCTGTGTCCTTCCGGGAATTGGCATGGTCGCAGGACTTTTCTGGAGCTGTGCCGTTACCTTTATAGGCCTGAGATGGGCCCTGAGGCTCACCTGGACCCAGACTTTTCTGGGCATGGCCCCTCTGCTTGCCCTCATTCTTTTTTCATACACGCAGATACTGTCTGCTCTTTTTTAGGTGCATTGGCGGCTGTGCAAAGATGTTTTGTGAAAAAAGTGCTTTGCCGTATTGCAGCCTAAAAAAAATACAGGCAGCAGCGTTGTTTGTTGGCGGTAAGAGAGCTCCTGGAACTTTATATTTAATGGGATTTGGAGCAGGACAACATGTCCTGACGGACTAAAACTGTCTTTGAAACGCTGTTTTTAAGCCGGGCTCTTTTGTGTTGCCTGTCCTTTTTGATCCTGAAAAGATACTATTTGACTTTTATAGCTTAATTTTACTAGATTCCTAATAATTAGGAATACAAAGGGCAGTACGCCATGTTTGAACGCAATGGCGAAGTGAGGAGCGTTGTAGCGTACAGATGGGTTGCCTTAAGCCTAATTCCATCACCTGCTGTGCACGGCAGACTTTTGTCATGCCTGTATGGCAGGTAATGTCTTTAGCACTCCGGCGTATATCACCGGAGGAGGTATTTTTCGTTATGAAACACGTTTCACTTCTGTCCCTGATTGCTCTGGCTTGTGTCCTGATTTGTCCTTCAGGTGTACTGGCTGCAGAGCATCTGCCTCATATCCCGGGGCAGGAACTGGGTATTATCTGGGTGGTCCCCTTTGTGTGCATGCTTCTCTGCATCGCCTTAGGACCGCTTTTTTTTGCTCATTTCTGGGAAAATCATTTCGGCAAGGTTGCCGTTTTCTGGGGAATGGCCTTTCTGGTTCCCTGCGCTATAGTCTATGGGTTGGATACGGCTCTTTTTGAGGCTGCTCATTCCATTCTGCTTGATTATATTCCCTTCATCGTGCTGCTTTTTTCACTGTTCACAGTGGCAGGCGGCGTGCGCCTGAAAGGCTCACTGGTAGGCACTCCTGTCGTGAATACCGGCCTTCTGGCAGTGGGAACGGTGCTGGCAAGCTGGATGGGAACAACGGGTGCAGCCATGCTGCTCATCCGTCCGCTCCTTGCTGCCAATGCCCACCGCAAATACCGTGTGCATCAGGTTGTTTTCTTTATTTTCCTCGTGGCCAATATCGGTGGCTCCCTCACGCCCTTGGGCGACCCGCCGCTTTTCCTGGGCTACCTGAAGGGTGTTGATTTCTTCTGGACCATGTCCAACCTGCTGGCCAAGACCTGCTTTATGGCCTGCAGCCTGCTGGCCATCTATTTTGTGCTCGACACCATACTCTACAAAAAAGAAGGCAGCCCCGTTCCTCCGCATGATCCAGCCCGTGCTGAGGAAAAGCTCGGTCTTGAAGGCAAGGTCAATCTTATCCTTCTGGTAGGCATTGTGCTGACAGTCCTTGTCTCCGGCCTCATTGATCTTGGCCAGGTGGGCACAGTCCTTGGCGTGCCTGTTATGGGTGCCAGCGTTTTCCAGGTAGTCCTTCTGCTTCTCATAGCCGGTCTTTCCTGGAAGCTCACCAGCATTGAAAGCCGTAAGCTGAACGGCTTTACCTGGGGCCCCATCCTTGAAGTCGGCAAGCTCTTCTTTGGCATCTTCCTGTCAATGATTCCGGCCATTGCCATTCTGAAGGCAGGCACCAATGGTGCTCTTGCCGGCCTTATTAACATGGTGTTCCATGACGGACAGCCTGTGAATGCCGCCTTCTTCTGGCTGACAGGCGTCCTGTCCAGCTTCCTGGACAATGCCCCGACTTATGTGGTCTTCTTCAATACAGCAGGCGGCGATGCCCAGACTCTTATGACTACCATGGCCAGCACCCTGGCTGCCATTTCAGCCGGTGCCGTGTTTATGGGTGCAAACAGCTATATCGGCAATGCCCCCAACTTCATGGTGCGTTCCATTGCTGAGGAAAGCGGCGTTCCCATGCCCAGCTTCTTCGGCTACATGGTCTGGTCTGTCGG
>JAUMVQ010000004.1:2861-13238 GCA_030530085.1 Desulfovibrionaceae bacterium
GAGGCATATGCCTTCAAGGCTGATCTGCCGTTCACCCAGGAAAATGTCAGCCTGGAACGCAATGGCGTCAAACTGCACCTTGAACGCATGACGCTGGCAAACACAGCCCCTGAAAAACAGATATTGCTTGTGCACGGGCTGACCTACTCTTCCCATGAGTTTGACGTTGACTATGCCGACTACAGCCTGGCCCGTTTCCTGGCCACACAGGGATATGCCGTATGGCGCCTGGATATTGCCGGCTACGGTTCCTCCGCTGAGGTGAAGGACGGCTTTATGCCCAACTCCGACTACGCTGCCGAGGATATTGCCGCAGCTGTCAGAACTATCGTTGGCAAAAGCAAGCAGCAGAAGATAGACGTGCTTGGCTGGAGCTGGGGCACAGTGACCAGCAGCCGCTTTGTTGCCAAGTATCCTGAACACGTGCGCAAGCTGGTGCTCTACGCTCCCATTCTGACCGGACTTGGTGCCCATGATGTAACCAATGCCTTTAACCACAACACCTGGGAACATGCTGCGGGCGACTTCCAGGTCCTGAAGGACGGCACCATTGACTACTCCATCTGCGAGCCTGCCGTTGTCGCCACATTCCAGTCCAATGCCTGGCGCTATGACAAGGAATCAAGCCCCAATGGCGGACGCAAGGATCTCCTTGTAGCAGACACACAGAGCCTTATTCCCTTTGCCAGCCTGAAAGTGCCCACCATGGTTATCTATGGCGACAAGGATCCTTACATCAACACCAAGGCCATGAAAAAGACGAAGGAACTGGCCAAGACTCTTTCCATTGAAACAAAGTTTGTCGTCCTTAACGGCGCAGCCCATGCTATGATGATGGAACAGCCGTACTACAGGCCTTTCCGTGAAGCCGTCCTTGGCTTCCTCGCAAAATAACGAACCTTGTACTTCATGGCATCGTACTGCCTGCTGACTACTGCAGGCTGTACAATGTCCCTAAAATCAGCGCATCCTGTCAGGGCACTGCCCCTGGCAGGATGCGCAAGCCTTAGTTTCACACCGCCTTTCCCAGGAATGCATATGCCAAAAAATCCTACACAGCACCGCCGCGAACGCATGGAAAGCGTGCTTGCACACCGCCAGCCAGACCTGACCCTGGTTCTGGCCAATATCCATGATCCGCACAATGTCTCGGCCATCTACCGCTCCTGCGATGCCTTTGGCGTGGAATCTGTCCATCTCTATTATACAGATACAGCCTTCCCCATCTTAGGCCGCAAGTCATCGGCCTCGGCTCGCAAATGGGTGCAGTCGAAGCGCCATCGCGACAAGGAAGAACTGGCCCAGGCTCTCTCAGGCATGCAGATTCTGGTGACGGACTGTACGCCTACGGCCCGCCCCATGCGCTCCTGGGATTTCACCAAGCCCACTGCCATCATCATGGGCAATGAGCACAGCGGCGTTGCTCCGGAGCTGGCTGAAATTGCCACCGGCGAACTGTATATTCCCATGTACGGCATGATTCAGAGCTTCAACGTTTCTGTTGCCGCCGCCATCATCCTCGCAGAAGCAGCCAGGCAGAGAGAAGAGGCAGGCTTTTATGACAAACGCCGCTACGATGACATAACCTGGCAGAAAAAGCTTGAGGACTGGCTGGAACGCTGACATGTACCTGCCCGGCAGGACAGGAGCAGATATATCTGATGAATGACGAGAAAAAGACAACGGCTGTTGCATCAGCAGGTGATGCGGGCAAAAAAAGGTGCATCCATATAGAGGGTGCCAGGCAGCATAACCTGCACGATATCAGCATTGATATCCCAAGAGATGAGCTGGTTGTGGTCTGCGGACCCTCTGGATCGGGCAAGTCCACGCTGGCCTTTGACATTGTGTATGCCGAGGGGCAGCGCCGCTATGTTGAGTCCCTTTCTGCCTATGCGAGGCAGTTTCTGCCCAGAATGGACAAGCCTGACGTGGAGAAGATAGAAGGGCTGACGCCGGCTATTTCCCTGGAGCAGGGAACAACCAGCCACAATCCACGCTCCACAGTGGCAACAGTCACGGAAATCTATGACTTCCTGCGCGTCTTTTTTGCACGTCTTGGCACCATGTACTGCCCTGAATGCGGGCGTCCCATTGAATCAAGGTCCGTTGACGAGATCCTGGAAGAGATTCTGGAACTGGAAGAGGGCACAAAGATCCTGATCATTGCCCCTCTTGTCGTCTTGCAGAAGGGCACACAGCAGGACCGCCTGAAAAAGCTGAAAGCCCAGGGCTATCAGCGCGTGCGTGCTGACGGACAGATATATCTTGTGGACGATGTTCCGCCCCTGGACAAAAACCGCAAGCACAGCCTGGATCTTGTTGTAGACAGGCTGGTGATAAAGCAGGGCATACGCTCGCGCCTCTCAGAGTCAGTGGAACTGGCCCTGAAAGAGGGTAACGGCCGCATGGTGCTCTGCAGGCTGGATCTTGAAGAAGACAGGCAGGACAAGATGTATTCAACAACGTCGTCCTGTCCGCATTGCAGCATTGCCATGCCGGCCCTGACCCCTGGGCTTTTTTCCTTCAATACTCCCTTAGGCGCCTGCCCCCGCTGCGTGGGGCTGGGAACTGTAGAATATTTTGAGCCGCGCCTCATAGCCCCTAACAGGGGCCTCTCCCTTAAGGACGGCTGCCTTCTGCCCTGGGCTGATAAAAAAGTCTTCAGCCGCTATGAAAAAGCCCTGCAATGCCTTGGAAAACGCCATGGCTTTGCCCTGGATACGCCCTTGCAGGAATTTTCAGACGATGCCCTGGGTGCCCTGATGTATGGCGAGGATGATAAGGGGCATCCTGCTGCCTCATCTGCAGGGCTGCGACGCAACTGGATGGGCGGCAGTGTCGCCCTCTCTGCCACAGGCGACTATCAGGCCAAGAATTTCAGCTTTGCAGACGAAAATGCCGTGACCGTGACAGATGAGCGCTGGCCCGGCGTGATACCGCTTCTTGAAAAAGGCATGCAGTATGGCGATGCCTGGCGCGATGAACTGGCAAGATACAGGCAGGCAGCAGACTGTCCTGCCTGCCACGGGGACAGATTGTCGCCAAGCGCCTTGTCAGTCAGAGTTGACGACAAAAACATCGCAGAATTTTGCAGGCTCAGCGTACAAAAGGAGCTTGAGTGGCTGAACAGCAGGACCTTTACGGGACGCAGGGCTGTCATAGCCGAGGCCCTGCTCAAGGAACTGCGGCACAGGCTGAGCTTTTTGTGCAATGTGGGCCTTGAGTACCTGTCCCTTGCAAGAACCATGTCCACGCTCTCAGGCGGCGAGGCCCAGCGCATACGCCTGGCTTCGCAGCTGGGCTCAGGCCTTGTGGGCGTAACTTATGTACTTGACGAGCCTTCCATCGGACTGCATCCAAGGGACAATGCCAGGCTTCTGGCCACACTGCGCTCCCTGCAGGGCAGGGGCAATACCGTCCTTGTGGTCGAGCATGACGAGGCCACCATCTGCGAGGCCGATACAGTTGTGGAACTGGGTCCCGGCTCAGGCGTTTTAGGCGGCAATGTGACCTTTCAGGGGAGTGTGCCCGAGCTTTTGCAGTCTAAGACCCTGACTGCAAGGTATCTGCGCGGCGATCTTAGCGTCCCCATACCCAAGGAACGCAGAAAGCCAAAGGGCTGGCTCACGCTTAAAGGATGCTCTGCCAACAATCTCAAGGGAATGGATGTGTCCTTTCCCTTAGGTGTTCTGACCTGCGTGACAGGTGTATCGGGCTCTGGCAAGTCATCCCTGGTAGTGGATACGCTCTACAGGCATCTGGCCATACAGCTGGGGCAGAGAGTGGACAATCCTGGTCCCATAGAAGGCATGGAGGGGGCTCAGGAGATAGAGAGGCTTGTGGCCATTGACCAGACGCCCATTGGCAGGACGCCCAGATCCAATCCTGCAACCTATACCAAGATATTTGATGAGATACGGCAGATATTTGCCATGACGCCTGATGCCAGGCGCAGGGGCTACAATGCCGGCCGCTTCAGCTTCAACGTCAAGGGCGGACGCTGTGAAACCTGCGGCGGGGCAGGGCAGATACAGGTGGAGATGCACTTTCTGCCTGATATCATGGTGACCTGCGATGTCTGCCACGGCCTGCGCTACAATCATGAGACCCTGGAAGTGCGCTACAAGGGTCTCAATATCTCAGAAGTGCTCAATCTGACCGTCCATGAGGCCAGGGCCTTTTTTGCCAGCTTCCCGTCATTAGAGCGCAGGCTGGGCATACTGGAAGAGGTGGGCTTAGAGTATGTGCACTTAGGTCAGGCAGCCACCACGCTTTCCGGCGGCGAGGCACAGCGCATCAAGATTTCAAGGGAACTTGGCAAGCGCAGCCTGCCCGGAACCTTTTATGTTCTTGATGAGCCGACCACAGGCCTGCATATGCATGAAGTTGGCAAGCTTATCTCCGTTTTGCATACACTGGTGGACAAGGGCGCCACAGTTGTGGTCATCGAGCACAATACCGACTTTATCCTGTCAGCTGACTATGTCCTGGACATGGGGCCAGGAGGCGGCGACAACGGCGGGCGTATCCTGGCATCCGGCACGCCTGAGGAAATTGCCCAGAATGCGGATTCTGTGACCGGGCAGTTCCTTATGTCAGAGAGAAATGCCAGGAAAAAGCGCAGGGAAGAGGCAGAAAAGAACGGCCTTCAGCAGTCATGATGCCTGAAAAAAGCCCCTACATTATACTTGCGTCAAAGCCTCTATATGTTTAAGCTTTTATTTTGGTCCAGTGACACAGCCGGGCTTTCCCTTTCTGTCCGGGAAGGATGTCGGCTGAATGCAGGCGGTATATAATTATATCGTTAGTGTTAGGAGTATGCCCATGAACAGGCTGTTCAGGCGAGATTTTCTTAAGGAAACGGATTTTACACCCGCAGAACTGATGTACCTCATCAATCTGGCAGCACGCCTTAAGGCTGCCAAGAAGGCACGTCGCGAGCCCAAACTGCTTAAAGGGCTTAATATTGCGCTTCTTTTTGAGAAGGACTCCACCAGGACACGCTGCTCCTTTGAGGTGGCTGCACACGATCAGGGAGCACATGTGACCTATCTTGGTGCCAGCGGTTCCCAGATAGGCAAGAAGGAATCCATGGCCGATACCGCCAGGGTGCTCAACGGCTTCTTTGACGGCATAGAATACCGCGGCTTTGGCCAGGAAATAGTGGAAAAGCTGGCCCAGTACGCCGATGTTCCTGTCTGGAACGGCCTGACCAATGAGTGGCATCCCACCCAGTTACTGGCAGACATGCTGACCATGCGCGAGTGTACAGGCCGTCCCCTCAAGGGGCTTACCATGGCCTATCTTGGCGATGCCCGCTACAACATGGGCAATTCCCTGATGACAGGCTGTGCCATGCTGGGCGTCAATTTCCGCTGCGTGGCACCCAAGGCCCTCTGGACCAGTGACGAAGTCTATACGCAGGCTCTCTCCTATGCTGCAGAGTCCGGTGCCACAGTTCTCCGTACAGAGGATGTAGCCCAGGGCGTAGAAGGCTGTGACTTCTTGTACTCCGATGTCTGGGTTTCCATGGGCGAGCCTGACGAGGTGTGGAAGGAGCGCATCAAGCTTCTGACGCCGTACAGGGTGACAAAGGAAGTAATGGAAATGACCGGCAATTCCGAGTGCCGCTTCCTGCACTGCCTGCCTGCTTTCCATAACCGTGAAACAACCATCGGCGAAAAGATCTACCAGCAGTACGGCATTGACTGCATGGAAGTGAACGACGATGTTTTTGAATCTTCATACAATGCCGCCTTCCTGGAAGCCGAAAACCGCATGCACACCATCAAGGCTGTCATGGTGGCCACTCTGGCTGAAAAGAATATTGACAAGGCCCTGAAAAAAAAGGGTTTTTAGGCTTATAGGCCGTCAGTTTTGAAATATGCAGGGCAGACCAGCCGGATACCGGCCGGTCTGCCCTGCCGTAATAACAGATAATCCCGGACTGAAGAGACAGGGGAGAAAAGGGCGCAGACCTCATGATGGCATGAGAAAAAGGGGGCTGGCATGGACGATGACAGACAGGATAGCAGGGGACAGACTGAAGACAATCTGCCTGAGGAGAATCTTCCAATGGAAGAGGAAGGCAGTGCGCAGGGCCTGTTCAGCACACCCTATTTATGTGAAATTGCAGGATCTGTCCGCGGCGTAACCTACCTTTCCCTTCTCTATGATATTGCCAACCTGCTGAGCATAACGGCAGACGTCAAGGACAGCCTGGACAAAGTTTTGATGCTCCTGGCCGAAAGGCTGCACATGCTGCAGGGCACGATAACGCTGGTTTCCCCGCAGTCAGGCGAGCTGCGCATCGAGGCCTCCTACGGACTGAAGCCCGCAGAGCGCTCCCGCGGCCATTACGTGCAGGGCGAGGGCATTATAGGGCACGTGGTGCAGAGCGGCCAGCCCATGTACATCTCAAACGTGTCTGAAGAGCCGCGCTTTCTGAACAGGACGCGCTCCAGAAACCTCTCCAAAAGCGACATATCCTATATCTGCGTGCCTATCCGCCTGAACCGCCAGGTTGTGGGCGCCCTCTCCGTTGACAGGCTCCTGACAGACCCTGCCCAGCTTGAGGAAGAGCAGCAGCTGCTCTTTATCATCGCCATGCTCTTGGGCTATGCCGCCTGGGAAGCTCAGCGAAAAATGGATGAGAAGAATGCCGTTCCAGGCCGTCCCAAGGGCTTTATCGGCAGTTCAGAGGTTATGCAGCGGGTTTATGCCCAGATCATGCAGGTAAGCCACTCCCAGACCACTGTCTTTATTCAGGGAGAGTCGGGTACCGGCAAGGAACTGGCTGCCAGGGCCATCCATGAGGCCTCCTCAAGGTCTGAGAGGCAGTTTGTGTCCTTAAACTGTGCCGCAATTCCGGAAAGCCTTATTGAAAGCGAGCTCTTCGGCCATGAGCGCGGCGCCTTTACAGGAGCCGTGAGTGCCAGGAAGGGGCATTTTGAGCAGGCTGACGGCGGAACATTGTTCCTCGATGAAATTGGCGAGCTCTCCCTCATGGCCCAGGCCAAAATACTGCGCGTCCTGCAGGAGCGCAGCTTTGAGCGCCTTGGTGCTACAGTGCCCATTCATGTGGATGTGAGGCTCATTACTGCCACGAACCGCAACCTTGAAAAAATGGTGGCAGAAGGAACCTTCCGCAGGGACCTTTACTACAGGCTCAATGTCTTTCCCATAGTCCTGCCGCCTTTACGCGACCGCCAGGACGATATCCTGCCCCTTGCCCATTATTTTGTGCAGCGTTTCTCAGAACAGGCACACAGGGAAGGCGTGCGTCTCTCCCTTGCTGCCATGGACATGCTGCAGCGCTATGACTGGCCGGGCAACATACGCGAGCTAGAAAATGCCATGGAGAGGGCCGTGCTGCTTTTAGGGCAGCAGAGCCTGATTTTGCCGCAGCATCTGCCGCAGAGCATGCATGTCTTTGCCGAGCAGGACCAGGAAGGCGGCCAGGCTCAGAAGCGCAATACAAATGCCACCTTGCAGGAGCACCTGGACGAGCTTGAAAAGGCCTGCATTATCGACGCTATGCACGACTGCCACGGCCAGATTGTGAAGGCGGCAGAGGTACTTGGACTTACACAGCGTATTCTTGGACTGAGACTCAAAAAGTACAACATAGACTACAAAGAGTTCAGGCGTAAAAAGCCGTAGCAGGGCTGTTGCCGTCCGGCAGATAATAAAAAATTCATTTATGTAACTTTTAGAAGCATGTACACTGAGGCCGCCTCCTGCATGGCATACACATTTTGTGCGCAGGCAGGCGGCTTTCTTTGAATGTACAAACAGGGAAAACAGATTTTTTTTGTTCGGGGACAGCATGACTCTTTGAGGCATAGTGTGTTTGGGGTATAAAAATACAAAAATGTTATTTTATAAAAATGACTAATAAAGTATGGAAAAACAACTAGTTATATAAAATCAGCTGCTCAAAAAAGTGGTGGTTTTTTGCTGTGCTGAAAAATAAAGTTACAAATATGTATTTAAATAAAACCTGTTCAGCCTGCCATTATGTATGCCCCTGTCCTGGCCAGATAAAAAAATGTTAGCCGTAACTAATTGAAATAATGAGATAAAAATAAAAATAGCAGAAAAATATCTAAAAAAAGAGGCCATCTGGCATACGGCTTGCAATAGAGAACGCAAAGCAAAGGCTGTCCGCCTGCTTAAAGCGGGAAAGGCAGTACTTTTCATAGCAGATACTGGCAGCTGCCATTTCCGGGCGGCTGTTTCCCAAGGAGCTTATATGTCACAGGCAAGAACACAGGCTGTCTTTGAGGCCATGGCCACAGCCCCCCTGAAGGGTACCGGCGCGCCTGAGCGGTCTGACGATATGTTTGGCCAGTATGTCTTCACCCTGGAAGACATGCGCAAGGCCCTGCCCAAAGATGCCTACAAAAAACTCGAACGCATCATCCACAATGGCGAACGCCTTGATCCGTCCATTGCCGACGTAGTGGCAGCTGCCATTAAAGAGTGGGCCATTTCCAAGGGTGCTACCCATTACACGCACTGGTTCCAGCCCATGACCGGTACCACTGCCGAAAAACACGATGCCTTTATTTCTCCGGTCGGCGATGGCAAGGCCATCTGCGAATTCTCGGGGAAAATGCTTATCAGCGGCGAGCCCGATGCGTCCTCCTTCCCTTCAGGGGGTATTCGTTCCACCTTCGAGGCTCGCGGCTACACTGCCTGGGATCCTTCCGTCCCTGTCTTTGTAATTCCCGGACCTTACTCCGCCACGCTGCATGTGCCCACCTACTTCTACTCCTTCTCGGGCGAGGCACTGGACCGCAAGATTCCTCTGATGCGCTCCATTTCGGCACTGTCCAAGCAGGCCCTGCGCATCCTGCGACTCTTTGGCAACACCACTGCCAAAAGCGTCCGTCCCCAGGTCGGTCCGGAACAGGAATACTTCCTGGTGGATACCCATCTGGCAGCCCTGCGTCCTGACCTGCTCCTTTGCGGCCGCACCCTGGTAGGTGCCTCCTCACCCAAGGGACAGGAACTGGAAGACCATTATTTTGGTACAATTCCTTCCCGTGTGCAGAGCTTCATGGAAGACGTGGAAAACGAGCTCATCAAGCTGGGAATTCCTGCCAAGACCCGCCACAACGAAGTGGCTCCCGGCCAGTTCGAGATTGCGCCTGTCTATGAGGAAGCCAATATCGCCTGCGACCACAACATGCTCACCATGAACATGATGAGGCATATTGCAGGCAAGCACGGCTTTGTCTGCCTCCTGCACGAAAAACCCTTTGACGGTGTCAACGGCTCCGGCAAGCACAACAACTGGTCCATGGGCGATGACGAGGGCCACAACCTCCTCAATCCCGGCAAGACGCCTCAGGACAATGCCCAGTTCCTGGTCTTCCTGGCAGCAGTCTTGAGGGCCGTGCACAAGCACTCCATCGCCCTGCGCCTGGGTACCATCGGTGCCGGCAACGACCACCGTCTCGGTGCCAACGAAGCGCCGCCGGCCATCATTTCCGTCTATCTTGGCGAACAGCTGACCGACGTTATCAACAGCATCGTTTCCGGTACGCCTCTGCACAACCAGAAAACGGCCGTGATGGAGATTGGTGTTTCCACCCTGCCTCCCCTGCCTGTTGACCTGTCAGACCGCAACCGTACCAGCCCCTTTGCCTTCACCGGCAACAAATTTGAATTCCGCGCTGTCGGTTCCTCACAGTCCATCGCTCCCGTGAACATCGCCCTGAATGCGGCTGTTGCCTGCGCCCTGGACGACATTGCCACCCAGCTTGAGGCTGCCATTTCCGCCGGTGTTTCACTGAACCAGGCCCTGCAGGACTTCCTGCCCCGCGAGTTCAAGGAACATATGCCCGTTGTCTTCAACGGCAACGGCTACACCGAAGCCTGGCCGGTTGAAGCTGAAAAGCGCGGCCTGCCCAACCTGAACAACACTGTGAGCGCCCTGGAACGCTATACTGACCCCGATGTCATGAACGTCTTCCTGCGCCACGGTATCTTAAGCGAGCGCGAGATTGTTTCCCGCCAGGACATCCTGCTTGACACCTACGCCAAGCAGATCCTGCTGGAAGCCCACATGATGTACGACCTGGTAAGCCAGAGAGTACTTCCTCCCTGCGCCAAGACGCAGGCCAAGGCTGCAAGGCTGTATCTTTCCACCAAGGAAGCCGGCCTGGATGCCAAGCCCGAACTTGAGAGGCTGAACCGCATCCGCACACATGTGCTGGCACTGGACGAACTCCTTGCCAAACTGGAAGCAGCCAGGGAAGCCGTTGCCAACACAGAAGACGTGCTGGCCAGGGCCAGGGCTGCCAGGGACACCATTGTTCCTCTGATGAGCGAGCTTCGCAGCCACTCTGATGCCATGGAACTGAT
>JAUMVQ010000004.1:13338-15502 GCA_030530085.1 Desulfovibrionaceae bacterium
TCAGAAATTTTTGGGGGAAGATGCCTGAAAACAAAAGCTGGCTGAAAGCAGGTTGTCCCGGCGGACAAGGCAGGCGTATACGTCAGTCAAAGCCCCGGGTGCCCCCTCGGAAGAAGTCTTTCGGGGGAAAGGAATTCTTCCGGGGGGCATGGTATTTTAACACTGCCGTTTCTCCTTTTTTCAAAAAGCAGGGATGCGCAAAAGCATCCTTGCTTTTTTCACCCTCTTCCCCCGGGCAAAAAAGCCGCTGCCACAAGGCTCCGGCCTGAAAGCCCAGCTCAGAAATTTTTTACCGGACAGGACACCAGGGAACTACAATGGGCCAGACCTTTTCCTTTACCAAGATGCACGGCTGCGGAAACGACTATATTTACGTAAACTGCTTCACCCAGCATATTGACGATCCGGCCGCTGTCTCCATAATAGTCTCGGACAGGCATTGCGGCATAGGCGGAGACGGTCTTGTGCTCATCTGCCCCTCCGAGATTGCCGATGTCAGGATGCGCATCTTCAATGCCGACGGGTCCGAAGCTGAAATGTGCGGCAATGCAACCCGCTGTGTGGCCAGATATGCCCATGAGCACGGACTTGCAAAGGGTGATACTGTCCGTATAGAAACAGGCTGCGGCGTGAAAGAGGCCAAGCTTCTGATGGAAGACGGCCATGTGTGCGGCGCAACCGTTGATATGGGCGAACCTGTCCTGGCAGCAGGCTCCATTCCGGTCAGGCTTCCTGAGGGCTTTGATACTCAGGCATTTTTTCAGGGACAGCCCTTTACTGTAGACGGAACAGAGTGGCAGGCCAACGTCGTCTCCATGGGCAATCCCCACAACGTCCTCTTCCTGGACGATACAAGGCCTGCTCTTGAAGAGCTGGACCTTGCAAAGACAGGGCCTGCCTTTGAAAATCATGTGCTGTTCCCCGAGCGCGTCAATACGGAATTTGTGCGCGTGGAGTCTGATTCCTCTGTTTCCATGCGTGTCTGGGAGCGCGGTTCCGGCGAGACTATGGCCTGCGGCACAGGTGCCTGCGCCGTGGCTGTAGCCTGCATCAAAACGGGGCGCACAAAACGCACTGTAAGCGTGCATCTTAAAGGCGGGACACTGACGATTTTCTGGGACCCGGAAAGCAATCACGTCTTTATGACAGGTCCTGCTACGCACGTCTTTGACGGCGTCATAACAGTGTAGTCACCTGCCAGCCTTTTCAGGCAGCAGTCACATTGCCTCCCGCCTGCCGTCAGGCAGGAAAACAGGCTTAAATCAGCAAAAAAGGATTTCCCCCATGGTACAGGTCAATTCCCATTATCTCTCCTTGCAGAAGAACTATCTTTTTACCGAAATTGCCCAGAGGCTCAGAGCCTACAAGGCTGAAAATCCTGATAAAAACGTTATAAGCCTCGGGATCGGAGACGTAACAAAACCGCTGGTTCCCTCGGTAATCAGCGCCCTGCATGAGGCAGTGGATGAGATGGGAACAGCGGCCGGCTTCCATGGATACGGTCCTGAGCAGGGCTATGCCTTTCTGCGCGAGGCCCTGGTAAAAGAGTACGCTGCCCTTGGTGTTGCCCTGGATGCTGACGAGGTTTTCATCGGGGACGGAGCCAAGAGCGACATCGGCAATTTTCAGGAGCTCTTTGACAATAACTGCGTCGTGGCTGTGACAGACCCTGTGTATCCAGTCTATGTTGATTCCAACGCCATGAGCGGGCGGGCCGGATCCCCTTGTGAGAACGGCCGCTTTGACAGGCTGATGTATCTGCCCTGCACGCGCGAAAACGGCTTTGTCCCTGCATTCCCTGACAAGGCTCCGGACATCCTCTATCTCTGCTCTCCCAACAATCCTACAGGCACTGCGTTAAACAGGGAGGCGCTCACGGAGTGGGTTGCCTATGCCAGAAAAAACCGCATGCTCATTCTTTTTGACGCAGCCTATGAGTCCTTTATTACGGAAAAGGATGTCCCGCACTCCATATATGAGATAGACGGCGCAAGGGAAGTGGCTGTAGAATTCCGCAGCTATTCAAAGACTGCCGGCTTTACCGGACTGCGCTGCTCGGCCACCATTGTGCCAAGAGAACTGCAGATAGAGGACGGCAAAGGCTCCCTGACTGACTTGAACAGCCTCTGGCGCCGCCGCCAGTGCACCAAGTACAACGGCTGCC
>JAUMVQ010000004.1:15602-19082 GCA_030530085.1 Desulfovibrionaceae bacterium
ACTGACTTGAACAGCCTCTGGCGCCGCCGCCAGTGCACCAAGTACAACGGCTGCCCCTATATAGTGCAGAAGGCTGCCTATGCAGTGCATACTGAAAAAGGCCGTGCCGAGGTCATGGAGCAGGTAAAGGCCTATCTTGCCAATGCCTCTGCCATACGCACTGCCCTTGAAAAACAGGGCTATGAAGTATACGGAGGCGTCAACGCTCCCTATATCTGGGTCAGAACACCTGACGGCCTTGATTCCTGGTCCTTCTTTACTGTCCTGCTCACAAAGGCCCAGCTTGTGTGCACGCCAGGTGCAGGCTTTGGTGCCAGCGGCGAAGGCTACGTGCGGCTCACCGCGTTCGGCACGCCAGAAGATACGGCAAAAGCAATTAAAAGGCTCAGCGCACTGTAATTTAATTCCCCCATGTTTGTGCAGGAAGGACAGGTGCGCGTCCTCCTGTGCAGGGAAGAGACAAGTACTCTCTTCCCCTTGTTCCAAGGCGGTTTCCTATGTGTAGAATTGGTTCAATCAAAAGCCTGGATCCTGTGCCGCCCTCGCAGGCCCTGCGACTGATGATTCCCCAGCAGGAAGGGCATGACAACTCCGGATTTGCCATGGTCATGAAGGACCTGGACGGCGCATTCCGGCATTACAAAAACTATCCGCTCCTCTCCATGGCCTGTACAACCCGCGGTGTGGGGCTGGTCAACGAATACATGGAACAGCACGGCTTTGTGCAGGTCGGCCAGTGGGTGCCTGATGTGAACAGGCAGCCTGGCCTGCGCATCGAGGCCATGCCCAGATACGTGTTCCGCAACTACGATTATCCCGAGATTTACCGCTACCGCACCCAGGCCGAGCGCGAGGATCTTCTGCTGGACACAAGGCTTGAGCTGCGCAAGCTGCTTGAAGAGACCAACGACGGCTTTGTGTATTCCTTCTGGCCCGATGTGCTGACTTTGAAGGAAATCGGCGATCCTGCCGACATTGCCACCTATTTTCGCCTCTGGGATGCTGACAGCCGCCTTTCTGCACGCAATATCGTTGTGCAGTGCAGGCAGAACACCAACTACGATATCGTGCGCTACGCTGCCCATCCCTTCTTCCTGCAGGGATTCACGCTCTGTGCCAACGGCGAGAACACCTTCTTCACCAAGAACAAGGAATTCCAGAAGTCCCTTTTCCGCGGCTACATCGGCTTTGAGTCTGACTCCCAGACATTCCTCTATTCCCTGCACTATGTCCTGCATGAGCTGAAATGGCCTATCCGCTATTTCAAGCACGTCATTACGCCGCTTCCCTTTGCTGAACTGGAAGCAAGGCCTGACAATGCTGTCTTGAAGCTCATCCGCGAGTCCCTGGCCCATCTGGAAATCAATGGTCCCAATACCATTATCGGCATGCTGCCCGATTCGACCATGATTACCTGCTGCGACTCCAAAAAGCTGCGTCCCGTGGTAATGGCCCGCACGGAGCGCATGGTTGCCATTGCCTCCGAAGTCTGCGGCGTCAATGAAATCATGCCTGACAGGGACACTTCAAAGGATATCTATCCCGGCGAGAGGGAACTCATAGAAATCCGCAATGACCTGGAGATAGTCAGATGGAAGCAGTAAACACACAAGATATCTCGGTCAATGATCTTCCCTGGAAGATAGAGTACAAGCCCGAACAGTGCACCCTGTGCGGATCGTGCGTGGCAGCGTGTACCTTTGCTGCCATCCATGTGGATGTGCAGCGCAGGGATGTTCCCGTGTCATCCGGCACAAGCCCTGAGCCAAAGGCGCAGCATCTTGCCCGTCCTGTCATCGTGCAGACTGCCGATCTGGCCCACTCCTGCTGCGGTTGCGGCATGTGCGAGAAGATCTGCCCCAACCAGGCTATCAGGCCTGTCCGCAACCCCGACAACAGGGCAACGCTTTTAAAGCGCCACACAGGCCCCATCAAGCGCGGCGGCCGTACCAATCTCAACAGCCAGCGCACCCTGGACTCCATTATCGTGGGCCGCATCTCCCAGATGACGGACCCGGCCCTGGACTCAGAGCGCCATACCTTTGACTTGCGCGCCCCCCTGGGCCGCGTGGTAGAAGCCAAGAAACTGCCTCTGGCCGTAGAGGGCGACAACCTTATCGTACAGGAGAAAATGCCTCCGGTGCGCTGGATCTATCCGATGATTTTCTCGGACATGTCCATAGGCGCACTCTCTCCCAGGGCCTGGGAAGCCCTGGCCCTGGCAGTGACCTATCTCAATGAGAAATGCGGCCTGCCGGTGCGCATGAGCTCAGGCGAGGGCGGCGTGCCCCAGAAGCTCATGGAGAGCGACCATTTCAAGTACTTCATTCTGCAGATAGCCTCAGGCCATTTTGGCTGGAACCGCATTGTGCGTGCCCTGCCGCGCATGAAGACGGATCCGGCTGCTGTGCTTATCAAGATAGGCCAGGGCGCAAAGCCAGGCGATGGCGGCCTTCTGCCTGCAGCAAAGGTACGCACCCACATACAGGCGCTGCGCGGCGTTCCCAAGGCAACCCTGCATTCACCGCCAAACCATCAGGGCCTGTACTCCATTGAGGAGTCCGTGCAGAAGATGCACCTCTCCCTCAATGCAGCCTTCGGCTTCCGCGTGCCTGTGGCCATCAAGTGCGCAGCCTCTGCCACCTCTGTTTCCGTGTACAACAACCTGCTCCGCGACCCCTACCGCATATGCGGCGGCTTCTTCCTGGATGGCATCCAGGGCGGCACAGGTGCAGCCAATGAAGTGTCCCTGGATCACACCGGGCACCCCATCGTCTCCAAGCTGCGCGAGTGCTACCAGGCAGCCGTGGCCCAGGGCCTGCAGGGACAGATTCCCTTATGGTGCGGCGGCGGCATAGGCATGACCGGCAATGCGGCAGCAGATGCCTTCAAGATGATCTGCCTTGGCGCCAACGGCGTCATCGTCGGCAAGATGCTCATCCAGCTCTTAGGCTGCATAGGCAATGAGCAGGGCCGCTGCAACAGGTGCAATACGGACAAATGTCCCACCGGCATCTGCACCCAGGATCCCCGCCTGATGAAGCGTCTTGACGTGGACAAGGGCGCCCAGTCCGTAGTGGACTATGTCCTGGCCTTTGACGAAGAACTGCGCAAGCTTATGGCTCCCGTGGGCAACTCCTCACTGCCTGTGGGCCGCTCCGATGCCCTGGTCTCAACAGACAAGGCTGTGGCTGACAAGCTTGGCATCCAGTATGCGTGCTAATTAAGGGGGACGATTATGCTTACCATACATACCCTGGACAATACTGTGCGCATGTCTACCCAGGATCTTATCCTGGCCATTGAAAAGGCTGTCGCCAGAGGCGAGACAGATTTCAATGTGGATGCCTCCGGCCAGCACGACATCGGCGGTCCCCTCTGGAATGCAGAGGGCAAGAAGCTGACCTTTCTGGTCCGCAATCCGGGCCAGCGCGTGGGCTGCATGTGCATGCCCGATACCGAGGTCATTGTTGACGGTCC
>JAUMVQ010000004.1:19182-28425 GCA_030530085.1 Desulfovibrionaceae bacterium
GCCAGCGCGTGGGCTGCATGTGCATGCCCGATACCGAGGTCATTGTTGACGGTCCTGCTCCTGCTGACGTGGGCTGGCTCAATGCCGGCGGACGCATCGTCGTGCGCGGCGATGCAGGCGACACGGCAGGCCATTGCGCAGCCGGCGGCACCATCTATATAGGCGGCCGTGCCGGAACCAGGTCAGGCTCGCTGATGAAGCATGACCCTCTCTATGAGGAGCCTGAGCTCTGGATACTCAAGAATACCGGGTCCTTTTCCTTTGAGTTCATGGGCGGCGGCAAGGCCGTTGTCTGCGGCTGCGATGCCCAGACACTGCCATCTGTACTCGGGGATCGTCCCTGCGTCGGCATGGTCGGCGGCGTTGTCTACGTGCGCGGCCCGGTGGCAGAGCTTCCAAAGGAACTGAGGCTGGTAGATATCACCGAGGAAGACAGGGCCTTCCTGAAGGACGGCCTTGAAAAGTTCCTTGATGCCGTACAGCAGAAAAAGCGTATGGCAGAACTCACGGTGTGGAAGCAGTGGCACAAGATTGTGCCGCTGAGCTTTGCCGAGAGGGAAAAGACCCTGCGCCCGTCCATGGCCGACTTCAGGCGCAACGAGTGGGTGAAGGGCGGTATTTTCTCAAACGTCTTTCCTGACGACGGTGTCTGCAACGGTCTGCTGGGACACGACATGTGGCGCCTGCGCGTGCCCAAATGGGAAAACCATTATGACTGCGCTCCCTGCGAGCATGCCTGTCCTTCCGGAATTCCCAGCCAGGAGCGCTTCAATCTCCTGCGTGCAGGCAGGACTGAAGAGGCCTTGCGCCTTGTCCTTGACTACTCGCCGTTCCCCGGCTGTGTCTGCGGATCTGTCTGCCCCAATCTCTGCATGAGCGCCTGCACCAGGGCAGGCATAGACTTCCCTGTCCAGATCGGGAAGCTGGGCCTTCTTTCAAAGGATGTGGAAATAGCTGCTCCTGACAAGAAGACCGGCAAGAAAGTCGCTGTCATCGGCGGCGGCGTGGGCGGCCTGGCTGCAGCCTGGCGCCTTGCCCGCAAGGGCCATGAGGTCACCGTCTTTGAGCGCGAAAAGCGTATGGGCGGCAAGATGGAGCAGGTCATTCCCAGGGAGCGCCTGGATGAGAAGCTCCTGAAGAAGGAGCTGGCCCGTATTGAGAAAATCGGCGTCCGCTTTGTCAACAATTATGCCGTGGATGCTGACAGGTTTGCAGAAATCCGCTCCAAGCATGACGCAGTCATTGTGGCCACAGGCGGCCATGTGGCCAGGATTTTCAACTGGCCCGGACATGAGCGCATAACTGCAGGCATAGACTTTATGAAAGCCGTCAATGCCGGCAAAAAGCCTAAGGTGGCTGATAACGTCATTGTCATCGGCTGCGGCAATGCCGGCATGGATGCGGCAGCAGGCGCCTACAAGATGGGTGCCAAGAAGGTTATCTGCATTGACGTGCAGAAGCCTGCGGCCTTCCAGAAGGAAATTGACCATATCACCGGTCTTGGCGGCGAGATTATCTGGCCTGTCATGACAAAGGAAATCACGGAAAAGGGCATAGTGGCCGAGGACGGCCGCCTTATTCCCGGCGAGCAGGTTATCATCACTATCGGCGAGTCCCCTGACTTGTCCTTCCTGCCCGATGGCGTGAAAAAATTCCGTGACTGGCTGGCTCCCAATGCTGATCAGAGCATCCTGGAAGGTGTCTTTGCCGTTGGCGACACCATAAAGCCAGGCCTTCTGACCAGTGCCATAGGATCGGGCAATTCTGCAGCCGATGCCTGCGATGCCTATCTTGCAGGCAGGACCTATGAGCCTGCAAAGAAGCCCCTGATAGACAAAAAGGCTCTGCATACGGCCTATTTTGCGCGCTGCGCCAAGGCTGACATGCCTGAGGCCGGCAAGGACTATTTGCGCTGTGTCAGCTGCGGAACATGCCGTGACTGCCATACCTGCGAGACCTTCTGCCCTGAAAAGGCCATATCAAGGACAGAGACCAAGAACGGCTTTGCCTATGTCTCTGATCCTGAGCGCTGCATAGGGTGCGGTGTCTGTGCCGGCGTGTGCCCCTGCGGTGTCTGGACCATGCACGACAACGACATGCTTGAACACGGCTAAAAAGGATTTTGCTTAAAAAAGCATCCTGCATGTAAAAGAAGAGGCTCATCCGCCCTAGTGGCGGATGGGCCTCTTGCTTTGCAGCTTGCCTGCCAAAAATTTTGCGGAAAAGGGAGAATCAGACTATCGGGCAGCAGTCAGGCACTTGGCCAGGCACTGCTTTTGAGAAAAGGCAAGGCCCCATCTGATGACGGTTCTTTTCTTTGCCAGCAATGGCGCATCATACTGATTCTCGGCGATCTGGCTCAATGCCTTGTCTGCTTCGCTGGCGAGCTGGGCCTTTTGGGCTGTGTATTTGAGTTCTATTATGAGGGAACGTTTTTTCTTCTCATCGTCAATAAGGATGTCAGGACGTCCTGCGCCGCTTTCAATATTTGAGGAGATCTCAAATTTATTGTGGGCAAAGAACCCCAGCAGCCAGGCATGGTAAAAGCCTTCTTTTCCCACATGCGTTCCGTCATGAAAGCTTGTTTTGCACAGAAGCGCTGAAGAAAGGGTCTGGGTGACTTTCTGTTCATCGCCGTTCCAGAAGGCATTAACAAGGTCGGCCAGATCAGTCTTTTCAGGCAGGTCCTTAAACCATGCTGAGATGTCGTCCCTGAAAATGGTATAGACTTCACGGTTGGGAATGCGCAGGAGCACCTCTTCAGAGTCTGACCATTTCTTCGTACAGGAGACCCTGGTCAGATAGCCTGTTGTGTAGAGCAGGGTCCACAAGGCGTCTTCCGAACTGTACAGGTCCCTGTATGTCATTTCTTCCCTGACTGCCTGGCTGACAGAGCCGCCCTGGATAAGCGTGGCAATTTTTTTGCCGACAGGCATGGCATCCACGAAATTAATGCACTTTCTGACCAGATCATTGCCGCTTGAATGGATCCAGTACTTTTGCGGAGGAAGACCGGGAGTCGTTTTCAGATCCTGAAGATAGTTCATGATATCCCAGGGACAGTACATCTTTATGCCCGAACCGAAGCAATAGCCGTCATACCACCTGCGCAGCGCATTTTTTTTGTGCGTAAGAGCTGTATCTGCAAGAAGCTGGTCTACCTCATCAGATGTAAAGCCGAATTTGTCGGCAAATACAGCATCTGAAATGCCATAACACTTAAGTTGTTCAGACCGGTAAAAATATTCTCCTTTGTGATACGAAGACAGCCGGTCAGCACGGCAAACTCAAAATACTCATTGGTCTTCAGGCCTGTTTCAAAGAGACCGCCCATGAACTCAGCAAGTTTTATCTGATCATCCTGCGTAGTCAGCAACGAGAAAGGCGCATCATATTCGTCGATGAGGATGACAGGCTTTTTCTGGTACAAAGCAAATAAGGCCTTAGAGAGGTGCAGCAGAAGATCAAGCAGATCTTCCGTGTCTGCTGTACGCTCCAGTATGGCTGTCAGGGCCCTTTTTGTCTGTTCAGGCACATCCTTGCATTCCAGAACAGCGCTGTGTTCCTGGCATAATCTGCTGGCAAAGGCTGCAAAGCGTCTGACAACGCCGTCAAAGGTGGAGTTTTTTATGGTGTTCAGAGGCAGATACAGTACTGGATACTGGTTCATCCACTTATCGCAGAGGGCGCTGTCTTTTGAAATGGCCAGGCCTGCAAACAATTCCCTGCTGTTTTTTGTGCAGTCAAAAAAATCTCTCAGCATGGTGATATTAAGGGTTTTGCCAAAACGCCTTGGGCGCGTGATGACGGCAGTCCTGGCAGTATTCTCTGTCAGAAGCTCGGAGATTAAGCCTGTCTTGTCCACGTAGTACTCATTTTGTTCCCGCAGGTAACGGAATGAGACAGAGCCTATTGGCATTTTGTAGTCCGTCATTATCTTACCTCGTATGGCAGGGGAGGCTGTTTTTTCTTTGAGAAGATAGACTTATTTCCTTCACAATACAGTATTTCCTGTATGATCAAAACTTGTAAAACTGCCTGTATAAGGGTAGTCATGAGCCTTCAAAGCCTGCTGTATGCTTGCACAAGGCAGGCTTTGCCTGCATGTTGCCCCGCATCTTTTTCTTGAACCGGATTTTTGCCATGGACATGACCAATTCCCAGACTGCCGCTCCTGCATCTTCAGAGCTCGAAGACATACTGTCCTCTATAGACAGGGCTTTCCATGTTTCCTTTACGCCCCTGTCCTATAACGGCAAAAATTTTGACATCCTGGACGTGGACAACATGACGGCCTACCTGGATGCCCTTGCAGCCTCTGCCAGGGTGAAAAATCCCTTGAAGGAGCTTCCCATATGGGCCAAGGTATGGCCTGGATCCTTTGTGCTTGAGACCTATCTGCGCAAAAAAGTGGACTGCTCAGGAAAACATCTTCTTGAGCTTGGCTGCGGAGTCGGTGTTTTGTCCCTGCTGGCATCAAGCCTTGGCTTTGCCCATATTACGGCCAGTGACGTGGAAAAAAACGCCCTTTTGTTTACAAAGGCCAATGTCTTGAAGAACGGCCTTGAAAACCTGATAGACGTTATGCCGGTTGACGTGACCAAGCCAGGCAAAAATCCCCAGCTGGACAAGCCTCTTGATGTCATTGCCGCCTCGGAAATCTTGTACCTGGACGAGCTGCATACGCCCCTGCTCAATTTCCTGGAACGCCATCTGGCAAAGGACGGAGAGGCAGTCTTCTGTACCGACATGGCCCGCAGAAAACCTCTTTTTGCCAAAAAAGCGGCAAAGAAATTCAAAATTCAGGAACTGTATCTGCCAGGCTCCTTTACAGACAATGAGGGAGAAGAGCATAAGCGGCTGTACTCTTTACTGATCGTAAAAAAATAGCCTCAGGGCAGGACCTCGCGGCCGCCAGGACAAAGGCAGGCCCTAAGAAAAAAGGACAACGGAGCATATATGGCAAGCGTTCAGGAAATACCCCTCATCAGACTGCATTCCTGCCCCAAGGGCTATACAAAGGACAGCGACAAGGTGCAGTCCCCTGAAAAGACTGTGGAGCAGGTGAAGGCAAAGCTCGCTGCTGTCAATCAGGATATATTGCTGGATATCCGCAGGGTGGATGTGGGAAGATTAGGCATACCAGTCTACCTGAGCGTCTGCGGCACTGAGGCCAGGCGCATCATGCCCACGCGCAAGCAGATGGGCAAGGGCGCTTCCCCTGAACAGGCAAGGGCTTCTGCGCTCATGGAACTCATGGAGCGCTATGCCTTCTTCACCTTCTGGGAGAGGGAACCGTACATGGCTGAGCTGACCTACTCAGAGGCCATGGACCGCTTTGGCAGCGACTGCCTGCCCCTGGAAGAAATTACTCGTTCTGTTCATGACAATCTGGATGCGCAGAAGGCCCTTGCCGTCATGAACTGCGTGCGCTGGCGCTTTTATCCTGCCACCTGCCTTGGCAACGGCAAAACCGTGTGGCTGCCCCTGGACTGGTTTAAGACCTTAAGCGAATTTAACGGCTCAAGCTGCGGCAATACCCAGGAAGAATCCCTGCTGCAGGGCATATGCGAGCTTATAGAGCGCCATACCTGCGCCCTTGTGGACAGGGACCACCAGGTAACAGCCACCATTGACCAGGAGAGCCTCAAGGATCCCGTGCTGCTTGATCTCTGCAAGCGCTTCAGGGATCAGGGCATACACCTTGTCCTTAAGGATTTTTCAATGGGAATGCCTGTTCCCACTGTAGGCGCCATAGCCTGGGATCCGGCTACCTTCCCTGAAAAAAGCGAAATCGTCTTTACAGCAGGAACAGCGTCGTCTCCTGTCAAGGCCGCCATCCGTGCCGTGACAGAAGTGGCCCAGCTGGCAGGTGATTTTTGCACCAATGCCTGCTATGAGGCCTCCGGCCTTCCCAAGTTTTCATCGCTTGACGAGTGCAACTGGCTTCTTGAAGGCGATACTGTCAGCCTTTCTTCCCTGCCGTCGGCTGAGTCCCATGACATAGCCGATGAAATCCGCACTGTGGTGGCAGGACTTGCGCCTCTCAATGTCTATGCCATTGAGACAACCAATCCCCTGCTCAACGTGCCGGCCCACTATCTTGTAATCCCGGGGCTTGCCTTCAGGGAGCGCGACAAGAATGAAAGCGTCGGACTTTTTGCCGGCCGCATTGTTGCCGAAACGCAGGATATCGGGACAGCCAGGCGCCATCTTGAGATAATAGCCGGAGCCTATCCTGTAGCCCATTTCCTGCCGTTTTTTGCAGGCATGCTGGCCATGCGCGAGGAAAAATGGCAGGAAGCAGCCGGCCTTTTTTACGAAAGCATAGAAAGGCAGCCTGATGACCTGGCAAAGGGGCTGGCTGTCTTTTACGCTGCCTACTGCCATGCCATGTCCGGGGACTGGAAGGGGGCAGAGCCCCTGTTTGCCAGAGCCTGCGAGCTCTGCCCCGGCATGAAGGAATACACCAATTTCTATGGCGTTTCTCTCTTCAAGCAGGAGAAATATGCCGAAGCGGCCAAGGCCTTCATGGCTTCACTGGCCATAGACAAAGGATCTGTCATGGATCTTGCCAACCTTGGCATGTGTGAAATGCGCTTAGGCGACCTGGAGGCTGCCAGGGAGCATCTTGGCAGCGCCCTTGAGCTTGACCCGACCATTGCCTTTGCACGCGATGCCCTGCAAAGCATTTCTGAAGATAAGTAGGAGATACATCCTTGTCACTCAACAAATCTACCAGGACAATTGTGCCCGGAGCCATTGTGCTCTTCCTGATTTTGTTTGTCGTGTATGCAGCCTGTGTCGGCGCCTTCAGCACCGTTTCAAATCAGGCGTACAAAGCTCCCGCGGAAGCGCCCAAGACCGATCAGGCCAAAGCCATGGTCATGGCCGAGGCCCTGGTTGATCCGCTGGAAGAAGAACTGGACAGCTTCTTTGGCTGGCTGCCCAATGACCTGTTCTTTATTCCGTCCATTATTGACAATAAAACCAACTATCAGCTCGGTGTGCTGTATGCGACACGATCTGCGTCTGATGTCCTGGAGCATGAGATAGCCCGTTACGGTGACAGGGACACTATCCCGCCCATGCTGGTCAATGCCACAAGCCAGGATTTTGCCTTCAGTTCCGATGTCTGGGGCTGGTGGGTCTTTTACAACAGTGAAAAACGCTATCGCTCCGGTATCAAGAACTGGCGTCTCTGGGCCTCTGAAGTCGGCAATGAAAACAGCAAGAAAGCTCAGGTATATAATGTTACCACCAACAACATGGTGCAGATTATTTCCTGGGCCAATAACCTCATGGAATATACCCTGGGCGTGCTTAATGACGTCAAGGTAGGCCATTTCCAGAGCGACGATGTCATTTATTACGTAAAGGGTATCTGCCGCGTTGTGGACAGCGTCCTTGAAGGCCTCATTCAGTGTGACAATTCCCTGGTTGAACGCGGCGGCAAGGAAAATGTCGATGAAGTGCTGAAGCGCTTCCAGATGATTTCCAAGTTTAATCCGGTGTATGTTGTAGCCGGTTCCTATGGTGTGGGCGACAGTTTCTGGCCCAACCATATAGCTGCCATGGCCAGACACATTGATATCGTGAGCAACCGCCTTTCTGATATCAAGAAAACCATGGAAAAGTAGTTACACGAAAGACGTATATGCCGGGGGCGGCATCATGGTATGCCGTCCTTTTTGCAAAGCAGTCCCTGATTTTTAGGATGGGGTGCAGCAGATTGTTGCCATGCATCCCGTCCTGTTTTTTTCCCAGCTCTTTGTGCATAAGTGGAGGAATCATCATGCAGCGTTTGGGAGCTTTTGTCCTTTCTGCCTGCCTGCCCGCCTGCCTGGCCGTTCTGCTCTCAGGCTGCTCGCTTTTTATGGGAAGCAAAACCCCGCAGGTTGCAGATAATAAGGAATACGCCAAACTGATCCGTCTTCTGCCCGGACAGATGCAGAAGCAGGGACTGGCGGATGCCTCTCTTGCCTATGCGGATGCCGGCTCCCCGTCAGGAGATTACGCAACCCGCATGTTCAGGCAGCTGTCTCCTGATTTTCTCTTCGGGGAAAAGGCGCATGAAGTCTATCTGGGAGATACCTTCCATGCTACTCTGACGCCTATGAGCCATGAATACATGGATAAGGACAGGCGTGGCTTCTATATCAGCCATCCCTCACAGAAGCTGTCCATGCGTCTGCTGGCCAGGGTAGACTGGAATCAGGACGGACAATGGGACTGGCTGATGCTCTGCACTGTTGAGACGTTCAAAGGCAGCAGGGTGCGCTCGTACTACGTGCTTGCCCCTGAGCCCCAGAATTCAAAAGAAATGACTCATGGCGTCATTTTCGCCTCGGTAACTGAACGCGGACTTGCCAAGCCTCAAATCGAGCTGCGCGATATCAGCGACTATGGTACAATAGAAGAAGGCATGGCCCCGACTGAAGTGACAGACGCCCTGCCCGGGGAGAGGTCTGTGACAGAGCCTCCTTCAAAACAGACAGAACAAGGCGGCATTCAGGAAAGGGAAATCTAAGGTATCGTGAGCATCGTCCTTTTTGTAGAGAACAGAACAGGACATCAGCATTTTTGAGGGGAGTAGACAGTGAAACACAAGCATCTGACTGGTCTTGCGGTGCTGTTCTGCATTATTTTTGCCCTTTTCTGGGCATGGCAGCAAAGAGTGGAAAAAGAGGCTGAACAGGCGCCTGTCCTGGGCGGCATGGATGACGGCTTTACTGCTGTACGCAGGGAGGTAGGCAAGAATTTTGAAAAGGCCTCTGCCGAACTCAACGAACGGATTGCTGCCAAAAAAGAGAAGGGCGATCTGGAACTGACCGGCACAGAGGTAGGCGACGGCCCCTCCATGACCTATATCTACACGGTAAAAAAGCCTCTTGAGAATACGATATCTGAAGAAAAGATATTTCCCCTTGTCGCCGACAAGGTCTGCAGCATTCCCGAGATGCGTGATTATATGCCGTATGGCGTGTATTACACCTATGTGTACTGCAATGAAGAGAATAAGGAACTGCTAAGGATACGTGTGGATGAAAGCGTCTGCATAAAGAAGGAGCAGGCTGACTCCCAGAAGAACATCGCTAACGACAGTCCGGAGACGAAGCCGGAAGCGGACAAAAAATAAGGTGACAAGTGATGGAAAAGCATCTGATACGGCTGGATATAGAGGCTCCATACGAAGCCTACGATGAAATTACAGGCCTTCTGACCCTGATGGTGTCAACAGGC
>JAUMVQ010000005.1 GCA_030530085.1 Desulfovibrionaceae bacterium
TTACGTAATTATGGGGAAAGTGCTGAAACAGTCCTTGAACGCATGAAGGATTTATACGATGGCTATATGTTTAGCCAGGAAAGTGGAATCCATGTGTTTAATTCTTCTATGTCATTATATTATTTGTTTAGTATAACAAGGACAGATTCCGAACCGAAAAATCTGCTGGATCCGTCTTTTTCCCAGGATATATCAAAGATACATGGTATACTAAGTCTTGGCGACAAGACTGAAGTAGAAAGGATCATAGATAAACTTATATCATGCAATAGTATTTTGCTGACGACACAAATTCCATACTGTATTAATATAAACAGCAGCAATGACACTCTTCAGACAGAAGATATATTGTTGATTATGATTAATTTTGGTTATCTGACAATTTCAAATTCAGATGATTATTTGTCAATACCAAATATTGTTATCTATAAGCAATTTTTTGAATATTATATAAAGTATATCCGTGGCTTAAAATTTGTTAATTTAACACTTAAAGATAAGAATGCTATTATACAATTAAAAAATGGTGACCCAAGGCCCTTTATTGAGACTGTCTGTAACAGGCTAGATGAAGTCTGCGGCATAAATCACTTTCTCCATATGCGTGAGAATGACATATGTTCTATTTTAGGGGCGTCAGCGATTGATTTGCCTGAGTACAGGCCATTTCTTGGCGCAGAGGTGACAGGAGTTGAAAAGGGTTATGCAGACTTGGTTTTGAAGCCGGTACAGCCTGACGGAATATCCTATCTTTTTGAATTCAAATTTCTTGCAAAAAAGAATGGAACGGATGCCTGTGTGGCAGCCAAACTGGCTGAGGCGCAATGTCAGCTGGGTAAATATCGTACTGGAAAGAATATGGAGGCACTGCCTAACTTAAAATGCGTGGCATGTGTCTTTGTCGGCCTTAAATTAGCAGGGTATTCCATCAGCTGATGTCTGGCTGTTTGGACCTGAGAACTGCGGGGATGCAATGAAAGAAAGAGCTAACAGGACTGGATCCAGGGAACGTTTCCTGCGAAAGCAGGAAGCTGGACACCCTGCGTATGGAAGAAACAGGGAAAAAGATCGGAGCAGAATAAGCACGGCAGGCAGAAGAGCCGGCAGTGCATACGATACTCCTGAAGAATCTTTATATTCCCCTGATGCGTCTGCTATTCCTCAGAGTTCCATCCTTGATATGCAGGCCCTTTTTCCCATGCTGTCTGTTGAGAGGGGCAGGGATATCAGCGTTCTTCTGGGCCAGGCCCTGAAGGATGCCTTTCCCCTGAAAAAGGCGCACAGGCAGGATCTGCCGTACAATATCGTGCAGCTTTCACGCCTGCTTACGGTTGAGCGCGCTGAAATGCGCCATCCGTACTGGGCGTCACCTGCCATGACAGGCGCCTATGTCCACTATTTCCTGCCCTGGAACATTTATCGCATGTCCAGGCTTTTTAGCGGCCTGCATCTTGCCACGCCGCCGGATGATGGCCGGTATCTTCTGCTGGATCTGGGGTCAGGCCCCATGACAGTGCCTGTGGCCTTGTGGCTGTCCTGTCCTGAGTGGCGCAGCAAGAAAATAGTGGTCTGTGCCGTGGACTGTGCAGGGCATCCCCTGCAAATAGGCAAAGCCATTCTTGAGAGCCTGGCAAGGCAGGCCGGTACCGAGCCATGGGAAGTGGTGCCCGTTCAGTCTTCTTTGGAGCAGGGCATACGCAGGGCAGGGCAGATTATACAAAAAGGCTGTACCCCGTGGCTTGTCACTGCCGCCAATGTCCTCAATGAGCTTGAGCCCCTCAAGAAAGTCCGCCTGGGCGATGAAGAGGATGCGGACTTTGAAAAAACGCGTCTTAATGACATCACGGGGCTTGTGTCATCCATGCTGCGGCATGCACCAAAGCAGGCGAGGGCGCTTTTTATTGAGCCTGGCACCCGTCTGGGCGGCCTGACTCTTATGGGCGTGCGCTCCATGCTCAGGGAAGAGGGAATGCACATAGAAGCACCCTGTCATCATAACGGCCTTTGTCCCTTGTACAGGGGCGATGACTATGGGGACACGGAAGACGACGATCTGTTTATGCAGGAGGAAGAGCCTGAGCATCAGGGGCCGCAGGGACAGGTGTCAAAGCTTGCAGGCCGGTCATGGTGCCACTTCACTTTTACAAGCATTGGGGCGCCGTCCTGGCTGAGGGCACTGGCAGAGCCTACGGGCCTGGCCAAGGAGACGCTGTCCTTGTCGTTTTTGCTTTTCTCTGCTGCCAGGGAAGAAAATCAGGATGAAGAACAGGATGGCAGGAAAACCTGCCTTCGTATTATTTCCCAGCCTTTTTCTGTACCGCGGCGCAAAGGACAGTGCCGTTATGCCTGCTCAGGGCATGGCCTGATACTTCTTGAAGATGCCGAAAAGTATGCCAGCGGAACAAAACTGTCTCTTGCCCAGGCTGGCGCTGACATAGCAAAAGCGCCGCAGGATGCACGCAGCGGGGCCCGCTGCCTGGCTGTCGATGGCAATGGCCATAAAGGAACGGAAGTCTTTGAGGAAAGCGGGCATCATCCTTTTGCGCACAAGTCTGGCAGAAAGCATGAGGACGCAGGCACAAAAAGCCGTTCTTTCAGGCGCCATGAGAGGGGAAGTTCTCAGTACCCCAAAAAGGCGGCAAAAAAGAACAGGGAAGGAAGCAGGCAGCATCCCAAGGATCTGGGCAGGTAACGCTCAGACCAGAAAGCATGAAAAAAGCCGGTTCTGCAAAAGAGCCGGCTTTTTTCAGATGGTAAGATGGGCCCTGGACGGGCATTGATCAGCTGTTTTTTGCGGATCAGCTGTGCTTTACGCTGCCGTCAAGAACCTTAAGGATTTTCAGTAACGCACTCAAATCCCGTACCGACAGCATGTTCGGTCCGTCGCACGGTGCCTTGTCAGGATCGGGGTGCACTTCCATGAATATGCCGGCAACGCCAACGGCCGTTGCGGCACGGGCCAGGGCAGGTACGAATTCCCTCTGGCCGCCGCTGCACGAACCCTTGGCACCAGGCAGCTGCACGGAATGGGTCGCATCAAAAACAACCGGGGCAAATTTTTTCATAATCTCAAGGCTGCGCATATCAACCACCAGGTTGCCGTAGCCGAATGAGGAGCCGCGTTCGCAGACTGAAATCATGTCGTTGCCGGTGGAACGTGCCTTTTTCACGACATTTTCCATTTCCCATGGGGCAAGGAACTGCCCTTTCTTGATATTCACCGGCTTATTGGTGGCGGCAGCTGCCAGGATGAGGTCTGTCTGGCGGCAGAGGAAGGCGGGTGTTTGCAGGTAGTCCACGACTTCGGCCACGGGAGCGGCCTGCTCTGCGGTATGAATATCCGTCAGTACAGGGATATTCCTGCTCTCACGCACCTCAGCCAGGATGGAAAGTCCTTCCTTGATGCCGACCCCTCTGAAACCGGCGCCGGAACTGCGGTTCGCTTTGTCAAAGCTGGATTTGTATATAAAGGGAATGCCGGCGGCAGCAAACACATGCTTTAAGGCATCGGAAACTTCAAGCGCATGACTGCGGCTTTCTATAGCGCACGGCCCGGCTATGAAGAAAAGAGGGGACTGGTTATCGACTGTAATATAGGGCTTGCCATTGAATTTGAAGTCAAACATGGGCTGTTTTTCCTGTGCTGTAAGGGTGAACACACTGACTGATTAGGAAACGAGGCTTGCAGCAACTTTGACAACTACTTTTTTGTAGCTGCCCTTTCCGGCAAAAAGTCCTGGCGCATGCAGATCTCCCGGAAAATAGATGATGAACATCCCCGGATGCATGGTGAGGGTCTGAATGGATTCTGTTGCAGAATAAAAGGCAATATCGTCATTTTGCAGCCTGTCCTCAAGAAGGGTTGTTGAGGCTGAGGTAGTGATGTCCTGCCGTTCGTCTCCTGTCAGGATCATCTGAACGTCTATATACCTGTGATGCAGTTCAAAGCGGCGTCCGTCTTCGGGCTTGCCTGTACCGCATTCTACACTGGCATATATCTCATTCCCCTGGATGGCGTATCTGCCTGGCTCAGCCTTTTCAGGATCAAGTGATTTCAAAAAAGCAACGGCAGTGTCCAGTATGCCGGGGAAAAATTTTTTATCTGCATCCCATGTTGCAAGCGTTCCGATAAACATTCTGAATTCTCCTGTCCGGTGGCCCGGGATTAGTGCGCAGTAAACTTTTAAGATTGTGTCTTGTCTACACTTTGCAGCACTGTATGTCCATGTTGTGCCCCTGCTTTCCGGCAGTGCTACCCCTTTGGGGGCAACATCCTGCCTCCTGAACACATCTAGCGACGATAAGCCCTGTATCATGTAAATTGCAAATGATATTGACTTTCAGTTTCTTTTACTGCAATAAATGCGCAATGCCGTTGCCCAGAATGGCTATGGGCAGCGGATAATGACTTCTTTTCTGGAGGATGCGGCATGGGCCCGGAACAGATTGCTTCTGCATTGCGTACACTTTTATCCATTAGACAGCCTGTTTTTCTCTGGGGTGCCCCGGGAGTTGGCAAGAGCCAGGTCGTTGCCCAGGTAGCCAGGGAAAAAGGGCTCATCCTGAGGGATATACGTGCCGTTCTTCTGGATCCGGTTGATTTGCGCGGGCTGCCGCGCATAACGAAGTCAGGAGTTGCCGCCTGGTGTCCGCCAGCTTTTCTGCCCCCGGAAGATGAAAAGACAGAGGGCATACTGTTTCTGGATGAGCTTAATTCAGCCCCTCCGCTGGTGCAGGCAGCCTGCTACCAGCTGATACTGGACAGGGCCATTGGCGAATATCATCTGCCTGACGGCTGGTGTATCGTAGCAGCTGGCAACAGGGAAAAAGATCGTTCTGTCACGCACCGCATGCCTGCTGCACTGGCCAACCGCATGGTTCACCTGGACTTTGATGTGAGCCTGGATGACTGGCTTGTCTGGGCAAGAAAGCATGATATCCGCAACGATGTGCGATCCTTTATCCGCTTTCGTCCCCGCTTTCTGCATAACTTTGATCCTGCCTCCGCAGAGAAGGCTTTCCCATCGCCCAGATCCTGGGAATTTGTCAGCCATGTGCTGGATGCCGCTCCTGAGGACGAAGTGCTCTATGAACTTGTAAAGGGTACGGTAGGCCAGGTCTGTGCCGCTGAATTTATGGGCTATCGTGCAGTCTGGCAGGATATTCCGGACATGGAAGAGGTTTTGGACAAGCCGGATACTGTGAAGGTACCGGAGGAGCCTGCGGCCCTGTATGCCTTGTGCGAAGTGCTGGCCTCTGCCGCAGACGATGATACCATTGATGCGCTTGCGGAGTATGCCATGCGCATGCCGCCAGAATTTGGTGTCCTGCTCATGCGCGACTGCATACAGGAGAAATCCTCTCTGGCAGGTTCTTCTGCCTTTGCCCGCTGGGCTGAAGCCAATGCCGAAGTCCTTCTGTAAGCAGCATTGCCAGACTGCAGTATCAGGTCTTTGAACAGAGGGTGTCTTGCATGGATGAAGCAGAAAACAGACAGACTGCCCTTCGTATAGTGCAGCGTGTCAGGGCAAGGCTCGTTACGGATCATCCCTTTTTCGGGGATCTGGCCCTGCGTCTCATTCTGAAGGAAGACAAAACCTGCCATGACATGTGGACAGACGGCCGTGTGCTGGCATTTAATCCGCTTTTTGTGACCTGCATACAGGAAGACAAGCTTGTCGGAGCCCAGGCGCATGAGGTGCTGCATTTGGTCTTCGGGCATCATTTGCGCAGGCGCAACAGGGAAAAGACGCTGTGGAACAGGGCTTGTGATCTGGCTGTCAACAGCATCCTGGTGGACTCAGGCTTTCATCTTCCCGACGGCTTTCTCTATAATGCCGACTATGCCGGCAAAACTGCTGACGATATTTATGATATTTTGCTGATGCGCATGGCCGAGGCAGGGCAGGATACAGGAGCAGTGCGCAGGGGCCATGACAGGCAGAGTCCGGAAAGCCAGTCAAAGCAGGACAACTCCGGCTCCCTTAACAAGGCAAGCCTTGGTGTACGCTCTCCCAACAACGGTTCCGCAGGAGAAGGGCAGTCAGAAGACAAGGAACGCAGCCGCCAGGAGGGCAGGGGTGTCAGACCTGTCAAAGGAGCGCAGAGCCAGGGCAGGAAAACAGACGGCGAGCCTGCATCCTTTGACGGCGAAGTACGCGATTTGTCAGACAGCCTGAACGGCGAGGGATCGGATGATGCCCGGTTAAAAGCCGAACAGGAAGCGGAGATGATGCTGACACAGGCTGCCAGCAGGGCAAAAAACATGGGCAGCCTGCCTGCAGGAATTGTCAGGCAGGTGGACAAACTGCAAAGTGCCGACCTTGACTGGAGAGAAATCCTGCAGCGTTTCCTGGCTTCCTGTGCCGACAATGACTACACCTGGTCAACGCCAAACCGCCGCTATCTCTTTCAGGATATTTATATGCCGTCACGCTGGGAACAACGCCTGCGCGATATCGTGGTGGCCGTTGACAGTTCAGGGTCAGTAGATACCAAGACCCTGGCCATGTTTATGACAGAGCTCAGAAGGGTGCTTGAATCCTACGATACAACCCTGACCGTTTTCTATCACGACACAAAGGTGCAGAAAGTGGAAGTCCTGTCGCGCTTTTCCTATGACAGCGGACTTCTTCCTGTCGGTGGTGGCGGAACTGATTTTCGCCCGATTCCTGAGGCAGTGAAAAACGAGGGTATTGAGCCGTCCTGCCTTCTCTGGTTTACGGACCTTGAATGCACCCGTTTTCCCGATGACCCCGGATATCCTGTTCTCTGGCTGAGCACAGGCACAAGAGACGAAAAACCGCCGTTCGGGGAGGTGTGCAGATTGCAAGTCCTGACTGATACGGCAGGAAGAACCAGCCTTCTGCAGATGATGGCAGAATATTAGTGTAGTATTGTACAGAACTATAAGCTAATGCTTTGGAAATAGTGAGGAAAAGATATGCTGATAGAATGGAATATCAAAAAGGAGCGCGGCAATCTTCGTCCGGTTCTGAGCTACAGGGCCCAGCTTGAAGAGCATGAAAAGGCGCTGGCAGTTCCTGAGGTAACTATTCTTTCCACCATCCCCAGGCCTGATGAGCATACGCAGAAGTTCTGCTATCCAGGAACGCTGGAACGTTCCAAAAACTACAGCCCTACAGCCTTTTATACCCTGGAAACTCCGTCCCACAGAGGCCACGCCGAACTGCATACCATGACCCTGCCATGGCGTGAGGACAATGCCTATCCTGAAGTGGAACAGTCCTTTGCCATGCTCAGGGATGCCCTGGAAAAGGAAATCCGCAAGGCGAATGCAAGCGTGCCCATGGAGGAAAAGGGCGTTGTGCAGACCTCAAGGGAAGGCAAGCAGTGCGTGGCACAAAGCGTGGCCGCCGCCCGCTTCCTGCGCCTTGCCAAAGCTGCCCGCGAAGCATAGCGCAAAATAGAAATCCCGGCGCCGTATTGCTTGCCATAGCTGAGAAAAACGCCTACTTCCAGCAGGGGAGAACAGGAGAGATAGCCTGTACAGGAGAAAACGCCTGCTCCCTGAAACCAAGGAAACAGATATTGTTCGGGGGAAGAGGTACAATATGCGTTGGGTAACACATCAGGTAGGCGCCCTGGCTGCGGGGCTATGGCTCGGCCTTCCGGCCAGCGGGCTGGCAGCAGCCTGGTTTGGCGGTATTTTCCCCGATGTTATGGATCAAAAGGCTGCCGGCCTTTTCAGGAACAGGCAAAAAGGCTTTAACCGTGTGCACAGGGGCTTTTCCCACTGGCCGGGACTGTGGCTGGCCGGTTTTTTTGCCACGCTCTGCCTTCTGCCGGTGCAGATGAATTATGCCTTAAGGCCTGTGCTTAGCGGCTTTTTTATCGGCGGGCTGAGCCACGTTGTGCTGGACATGCTTACAGTGCAGGGCATTCCCCTGCGTCCTTTCAGCCGCAAAAACCGCCTGTCCCTCAATCTCTGCAAGACAGGCGGCATAGGCGAGTATATTTTTCTTGCCACGCTGGCCGTGTGCATCTGCTTCTTTTTCAGCGACAAGATATCTGCTATGGCAGGCATCCTGCTCAGAGCTGCCAGCACCTTATAGGCAGATTTTAGTCCTTTATGCCTGTGTGCGCCGTCAGCAGGCTGTAGAGTTCCTTGGTGCTCCAGCCGGAAACAAGTGCCTGCAGCGTGCGGGAAAGCTCCCTTGGCTTCATTGAGCCGGCCTGTTCCTTTGCCAGCGCCAGGACTTCTTCCTCAGGCGTCCTGCTGACTGTTTCAGGCGGTCCCAGAATAACGGTAACCTCGCCTAGAATCGTATCAGGTATCTTTTCTGCTTCTTCCAGCCGGAAAGGAATAAATTCCTCATAGATTTTGGTAAGCTCGCGGCAGACAACGCCAGACCGCGGACCAAGAACAGGCAGGGCTTCCTTCAGGACATGGGCCAGCCTGTCCTTGCGTTCAAAAAAGACAAGCGTCGTCGGAACCTGGGCAAAAGAAGTGAAAAGATGTGTCCTGGAGCCGGTGTCTCTCGGCAGAAAGCCAAGAAAAGTATAGGGAAGAGGGGCAATGCCGGCAGCGCTGAGTGCTGTTACCGGTGCAGAAGGGCCTGGCACTGGGTGGACTGCTATGCCCTGGGAGCGGCAGGCGCAGACAAGCCTGAAGCCTGGATCTGCGACCAGCGGTGTCCCTGCATCGGAAACCAGGGCAATGGAGGCACCGTCTTTCAGGAGAGACAGAATTTCCGGCTCCTTCTGGCGCTCATTGTGATCGTGAAAGCTGACAGCCTTTCTGACGCGCAGTCCCAGCTCTCTTGCAAGCGCAAACAGGCGGCGGGTGTCCTCGGCAAGCACCAGGTCACAGCCCTCCAGGATGCGGCGGGCCCTGGGGGAAAAGTCATCCCTGTTGCCGATGGGAGTAGCTACGATAAAAAGACGCCCCTTGTCCTGCGGAAAATCGTTTTTCAGGGCATTCCCTGCTGCCTCATGCATGTCACTTGTCTGCAGGCCTTCTTCTGCGGCCTGATGATCTGAAGCACTGCCTGAATGCCTGTCAGAAAGATCGTTTTGCATGGTGCTTTTCTCCTCAGTCCTCACAACAACAGCATAAGAGATATACAGGGTATGGCGGCATTACTTCCCGATGAGCAGAGGAGCCGGCTGGCAGTCTGCCGCTGAGTCCGCAGCAACGCCGCGGAAGGAAAGCCTGTGGGCAGGGCTTGGCCCAAGTTTTTCCAGGGCCTCGTAATGCGCCTTCGTGCCATAGCCCTTGTGTATTTCAAAACCGTAGCCTGGCCACCGCCTGGCAAGATGCACCATCAGGTTGTCACGCCAGACCTTTGCCAGAATCGAGGCTGCCGAGATGGCAGGAGAGAGGCTGTCGCCTTTGACAACACACTTCTGCCTGATTTGCGAACAGAGAGCATCAGGGCAGAATGATGAAATCATGTCGTCGGGAATGGTCTTGTTGCCGTCCACAAGGACTGTGTATGGCGGCTTTTCCTGAATATGCACAAGGACCCTGCCAAGGGCCTGGGCCATGGCCTCAAAAGTGGCCTGCAAGATATTGATGCGATCGATGCGCCCTGGCCAGACAATGCCAAGACTCCAGGCAGAAGCCATGTTTTTGATAAGCGGGGCAAGCTTTTCCCTCTGGGCCGGGGTCAGCTTTTTGGAGTCATCAAGCCCTTTAAGCTCAAATTCATCGGGCAGGATAACGGCGCAGGCAACAACGGGCCCTGCAAGGCAGCCCCTGCCTACTTCGTCAATGCCGACAACATGCGATCCGCCTGGCAATACAGTGGCAGGCAGTGACAGTCCAGGAAGCGGGAGCAGGGAGGGTGCATCTTTTTTTGCTTTGCCAGGCACTGTCTTGCTCCTTTTCAGCCGTTCCTGTGTCTTTGCCAGGTTTTTTGCACCATAAAAGACAAGTCGGTTTCAGATACCTGAAACCGACTTGTACAAGAAAATATCGTGCCCGTTTAAGACTAGTAGTTGTTGCGGGGCTTGATGCGGGCTGCCTTGCCTTTGAGTTCACGCAGGTAGTACAGACGGCTGCGGCGCACGAGGCCGCGGGTTACGACGTCGATGTGGTCGATGAAGGGGGAGTTGAGGGGGAAGATACGCTCAACACCAATGCCGTCGGAAATCTTGCGCACAGTAAAGGTGGCGCCAGTGGTGCCGCGGTGAATGCGGATGACGCTGCCCTGGAAAACCTGAATACGCTGTTTTTCGCCTTCAATAATGCGCAGGTGAACCTTGACGGTGTCGCCGGAACGGAAGGAAGGCAGATCCGGGCGCTGATTTTCGCTTTCGATTTTGCGAATGATATCCATTATGGGTGTGCTCCTGTACATGGCGTCATAACGCCGGAAAATTTTCGGGAATAGAGCCCGAATTGTAGCAATTTGTCTGCCGGCTCCTTGTCAAAGGAGTGAGCTTTTTACTGTTCCTCAAGCCTGTAGAGTGTACGGGCATTCTGACCGCATTGCTGCCACAGTGTTTCTGCATCCGTGCCAAGGCACTCGGCCATGGTTCTGATAGTAAAAACTGTGTAGGCCGGCTCGCAACGCGTGCCGCGCCATGGCATGGGAGAAAGATAAGGACAGTCAGTCTCAATCATGAGACGGTTGAGCGCAAATAAAGGCAGCGCTTCCCGAGCCTGGGGATTGTTCTTGAACGTTATGGTGCCGGGTATTGATACATACCAGTCATGTGCAACAAGCCGTTCAGCCAAAGCCCTGTCTGCGCCAAAACAATGCCAGACAAGAGGATACCCCGAAAAACCTTCTTTTTCAAGAATGTCAAGAGTCATCTCTTCGGCATTGCGGCAGTGGATTGCGACAGGCATACCCAGTTCCCTGGCCAGACGCAGCTGGGCGATAAACGGACCAGTCTGCTGGTCAGGCGAGGCTCCGCCTGGTTCGGTGCGGGAAAAATCAAGCCCGATCTCCCCTATGGCGCGGATGCGCTTGTTTTCCGTGACATGCCTGCGCAGGCAGGACAGCGTCTCATCCGTAAAACCAGCTGCATCATCCGGATGAACACCGAGAAGGAAGAATACCTCGGGGTGATCATCAAAGATCCTGGCATCCTCAGGAAAAGTCAGGGGGTTGAGAAAAACATTGGCAATGCGTGCCAGTCCGCATCGTCTGGCCCTGGCAAGGACCTCTTCCCGATCTTCGTCAAATGCAGAGCTGTCCACATGGGCATGTGAGTCAATGCCCACTGGAGCAAGTGCGACTGTTTCAGGATCGATACGTTCAATATGCTTTTTGGACATGGTCCGGTTCCCCGAAAGTTCCCAGGCAGGAATCGCCTATAATGGGAGGGTAGGCAAGGGAAGAAATTTGCTTGAGTTCTCAATGTCTGTCAAGTGTTTTTTTGAATTAAGCCCATATATGATGATAGGGATCTGATGCTGGCTAATCTTGATAGGGGCGTTTATCTCTGCTATTTTGCCGAAAAAATGACGCTGCCTTTCTGTTTTTGAGAGACGGCTCCAGGGGCTGGCTGCGCATGGCTGAGCAATCGGCCATGTACAATGAACGGCCCGGTTCCCGTGCCCTTTGTAGAACAAAGAGAGTGTACACTATGCAAATGGATAAACGCCGCAAGAGCATCCTGGTGACCGGCGGTGCCGGTTTTTTGGGATCGCATCTTTGCAAACGGCTTCTGGACGAGGGGCACGAAGTACTGTGCCTGGACAACTTTTTCTCCAGCGCCAAAAGCAATGTCGAAGAACTGATGGACAATCCCCGTTTTGAGCTTGTCCGGCACGATATTGTTTTCCCCTACTATGCCGAGGTGCAGGAAATATACAACCTTGCCTGTCCCGCATCACCGCCGCATTACCAGCATGACCCCATCCATACTATCAAGACATGCGTGAACGGTGCCTTGAACATGCTGGGCCTGGCCAAAAGGACAGGAGCCAAAATCTACCAGGCATCCACCAGCGAAGTCTATGGCGATCCCGATGTGCATCCGCAGGTGGAAGGCTACTGGGGCCATGTGAATCCCAACGGCATCCGTTCCTGCTATGACGAAGGCAAGCGCTGTGCAGAAGCAATCTTCTTCTCCTACAGGCGCCAGTACAATCTGCCTATCAAGGTGGGGCGTATCTTTAATACCTACGGCCCCAAGATGCACCCGCATGACGGCCGTGTCGTGTCCAACTTCATCATCCAGGCACTCTTGGGCGAGCCCATAACCATATACGGCGAGGGGCAGCAGACCAGATCCTTCTGCTATGTGGATGACCTTATTGACTGCATGGTGCGCTTTATGGCTACGGACAATGAATTCACAGGCCCCATGAATATGGGAAATCCCTGCGAATTCACCATTGGCGAGCTGGCAGAGAAGGTAGTGCGCATAACGGGCAGCTCATCAAAAATTATCCATGAGCCCCTGCCCGGAGACGACCCGAGACAGCGCCGTCCCGATATCTCCCTTGCAAAGGAGAAGATCGGCTGGGAGCCTAAGGTTGCCCTGGAAGACGGCCTTGTCAAAACCATTGCCTACTTTGACGGCCTTCTGAAGTCCGGCTGGACCAGATAAGAGCAGGCATAGTGTCTTTGTCCAATTTTTCTCAAAAAAAAGGTATATGCTCATTGACGTTGAAATTGTCATAAGCTAACCTGAAAGTTAGCTTGGAGACGATCCATAGGCTGTCATGTTTTCCGTGCCATTACGGTGCGGACATGGTAGCTGACAGGAAGGCTGTGCAGGACCAGGCCAGTCCTTTTTGCCGGATCGGAAAAGCAAGTTGGATCCTGAGATAGCGACGCAGTGGAAGCTGGTAAGGACCTGACTGAAAAAACGGAATAGAAGCAGGAGCTCAGCCCGTCTTTTACGCTGTTGCTGCCGGAAGAGATTCGCAGGACCAAGCAAGATCTTCCCTTAGGCAGTGCGGCAATCATGGCGGCACGGACTCTCGAATATTCTGTCAGTCAGGACGTACTTGAACCAACTATCTCTACAGGGGAAAACTATGAACATCTCCAAGATTCTGTGTTGTGTTAATCTGGCAGAAGACTGCTCGTTGATCGCGAACTATACCAGGAAGATGGCTATCAGCATGGGCGCTGAAGTGCTGTGCCTGTATGTTGCTCCTACCCTTAGGCAGTACACCGGCTTTCATGTCCAGCCCCAGACCATCGGCCACTTTGTGGAAGAAATTTCCTCTGCCGCACAGCAAAAGATGGACACCTTCGTTGCCGAAAACTTTGACGGCGTCAAAGCAGAAGGCAAAGTAGAAGTCGGATACGCCTCCGAAGTTATCCTTGACGCGTCCGAGAAGGAAAAATGCGACCTTATCGTCATGTGCACACATGGCCGCAGCGGCCTGGACAGAATTTTGTTCGGTTCGGTTGCTGAGAAGGTTGTACAAAAGTCCGTTGTACCGGTTCTTTCTCTCCGTCCCGAAGATCTGGAACGGTATGCCGAGAAAGAGTAGGTCTTTTTGATTTTCCATGCCGGCTGGCAGTGGGATCGGATGTCCGGTGCCCTGTCAGCCGTATTTTTTTTCCAAATCCCCGGGCAGCCGGCCTGTTCCGGCCAGTTCCGGTCTGTATGCTTCTTCCAACCGCTAAAACGACAGGGAGTCGTCATGTTTGAAAGTGTTGTCCGTCCCGAAATACTGTCCCTGGAACCCTATGTTCCCGGACGCTCCATTGACGAGATTCGGGAAGAATATGGCTTGGAACGCGTAATCAAGATGGCAAGCAATGAAAATCCGCTTGGCGTTTCTCCGCTGGTTTTGCAGGCTTTAAGGAAGCATGCGGATACGGTTTTCCGCTATCCTGCCGGCGGTAATCCCCGCCTTGTGCGTGCCTTGAGCGCTCACTGGCAGATTGCCCCGAACCGTATCGTGGTCGGCAACGGCTCAGACGAAATCATCGACATGCTGATCCGCATGCTGGCCAGGCCTGGCAGGGACAATGTGGTCTGCTTTGAGCCCTGCTTTTCCCTGTATCCCATACAGTCGCTGATACAGGGGGTTGAGATACGGCGTGAGCCGGTCAATGAAGACTTCAGCTTTGATTTTGACAAGCTTTTGTCGCACGTGGATGCCAATACGCGCCTGGTGTTCATTACCACGCCGGACAATCCCTCAGGCTTCTGTCCTGTACCTGATGCGGTAAAGGCCCTGGCTGAAAAGCTGCCTGCAACCTGCCTTCTGGTCATTGACGAGGCCTATATGGATTTTGCTCCTGACAAGGGCGAGACAGAGGCCGACTGGTCCCTGTTCAAGCGCGGCGATTTGCCGTCCAACGCCTGCGTCATCCGTACCTTTTCCAAAAGCTACGGCCTTGCCGGCCTGCGCATAGGCGTCGGGGTGCTGCCTGAGGAACTGGCTGACTGCTACTGGCGGGCAAGGCTGCCATTTTCAGTGAATATTCTTGCAGAGGAAGCTGTCCTGGCAGCCCTTGACGATGACAGGTTCCGTGCCCTCACCATGGATACAGTGCGTGAGGGACGCAGGCTTTTGTCAGATGCCCTTGAAAAAATGGGATGCACTGTCTGGCCTTCCAGGGCGAATTTTATCATGTTTATACCGCCAGATTCCTGCCCTGCAGAGACCTTGTATCAAAAGCTTCTGCAAAAAGGCGTTATCGTGCGCCTTCTCAAAAGCTATTCCCTGCCCCGCTATATCCGTCTCAGCGTCGGGAATGCAGAAGAAAACAGCTTCTTTTTACAGAAAACCGCTGAAATCCTGGAGGCATAATGGACAGCAAGATCGGAGTCGTTACCCTGGACGGACCTGCAGGCGTAGGCAAGACTACCCTTGCCAAACAGGTCGCAGAAGCACTGCATATAGCCTATCTGGATACTGGTGCCATGTTCCGCACCCTGGCCCTGCGCCTGGGAGACGGCATCAAGGATTTGCCGGAGGAAGAAATCCGCAACCGTGCCAGCGATATAGTCTTTTCCCTTAAGGGGACTGGCTCAGAGTCGCAGCTTCTCTGCTCCGGCGTGCCTGTAGGACAGGAAATACGGACTGAAGAAGTGGGGGCTCTTGCCTCGCGCGTGGCGCTTATCCCCGTGGTGCGCCAGATTCTCAAGGAAGCGCAGCGCAAGCTGGGTGCCACAGGATCCATTGTGGTCGAAGGCCGTGACATGGGTACAGTGGTATTTCCCCAGGCACAGTACAAGTTTTTCCTTGATGCAACACCAAGGGTCCGGGCCCTGCGCCGTTTAAACCAGCTGAAAGGCATGGGGCAGACGGCCTCCTTAAGTGAACTGGAAAAGCAGATCCGCGAACGTGACGAACGTGACAGGAACAGGCCCGTTGCGCCTCTGCGTCCTGCAGACGATGCCCTTTGCATTGATACGTCCAGCCTGACTATTGAGGATACGAAAAAGTGCATACTGGGCTGCATCAAAGACAAGCAGAAAGCCCAGAAGAAGGGCGGCTCCGCTGACGCTGTGCCCCTGCTTGGCCCCTGCTGGGATGCCGTACAGGAAAAGCATCCCCTGGTGCATTTTATTACCAATTCCGTCATCATCAACGACTGCGCCAATATAACGCTTGCAGCAGGCGGATCTCCTATTATGGCTGATGCTCCTGAAGAGGCCGGCCAGGTGACGGCAATCTGCAATGCGCTTGTCCTCAATATCGGCACTGTGTGCCAGCGTACTTCCTTAAGCATGCAGATCGCAGGGGCGCAAGCCAGGAAACTCGGGCACATGGTGGTGCTGGATCCTGTCGGTGCCGGCATCTCCGATATCAGGAACAATACCCTGCAGATGATACTGCGCGATGTACAGCCAAAGATTATCAAGGGAAACAGCTCTGAGATACGCTATCTGGCTGAGGGCGTCGGTGCAGCCAAGGGGGTCGATGCCCAGGATTCAGATATGACTGATGAGGACAACCTGCTGGCCCATGCCCGCATGGCCCAGGCCCTGGCCAAAAGGCAGGATGCTGTTGTCATCATCACTGGTGCTATCGACATAGTGGCGTCGGCAGATGAGGCCTATGCTGTGAGCAACGGCAGTCCCTGGATGGGGCGCATTTCCGGAGCAGGATGCATGTGCGCCGCCGTGCTGGGGGCTTACGCCGGTGCCAGTCCTGAGGAGCCTTTTACAGCTGCACTTGCGGCCATGGCGGCCATGGGTGTTGCCGGAGAAAAGGCAGAGGCCAGGCTGGATGACGAGGCCGGTGCCGGCACCTATCATATGTACCTGATCGATGCGGTTTCCCGCCTGGACGGAGAAACTTTGGACAGGGAAAAGCGCATACGAAAGATTCTGTAGCAGGGCGGATGCAATGGCTACGATGTTTCCGTCCGAGGTGGACGACTTCTCAACGGAAGGAGAGAGACTGACGTGGAATTTCCTGAAAAGCGCTGCCAGGCCTGATCAGGACTTTCTGTGCTGGTATGAGCCGGACATTGAGGACCGGGAGCCGGATTTTGTCCTGTATTCTCCGGACTGCGGCCTGATCGTCATGGAAGTGAAGGACTGGCTCGTCAGCCAGATTAATGAGGCTGATCCCAAAACAGTCCTGCTAACCATCGGCAACAGGACAGAACGCCGCAAAAATCCCATGGCACAGGCCAAGGAGTACCGCAACAGGCTTCTCTGTCTTTTAACCAAGCCGCCGCTTGGCAAGCCGGGGCAGATCTTGTGCCCTGTGACCATGTGTGTGGTCTTTCCGCATATCAGCAGAAACGAATTGCGTGAAAACAAGGCATTGCAGCAGATTTTTCCTGATGAATACCTTCTTTGCTGGGATGAAATGCAGGAGAACTCGCCGTACTGGCGGGATTTGTCCGGCCAAAAGTTCCAGGAGTGGCTTAAGAATCAGTTTCCTCCGCCGTTTCCGTTCTATCTGGCGCAAGGCCAGCTGAATGAGATTCGTGCCGCCATTTTCCCTCAGGTGCGCCTGAGCCTGCCCCGCCAGCAGCAGGAGAATGCGGATACCCGGGAGGCATTGCTGGCGCTGGATCATGACCAGGAAAATCTGGCGCGCACCATAGGCCCGGGCCGGCATCTTATCGTTGGCCCGGCTGGCAGCGGGCGCACGCTCATACTTGCATCTCTGGCGTGGCATCTTCCGCGTGTCAGCCGCAACATCCGCCGTATCCTGGTGGTCTGCTTTAATCTCTCTCTGGTCGGCTACATACGCCGCCTGCTGGCACAAAAGGGTGTCAGTATCGGGCCTGAAGGCGTGGAAGTACTGCCTTTTTATTCGCTTTGCGAACGCATTCTGGGTGAAAAGTTGTCCCACTCTGCAGAATCAGCAGATTTTTACAGCCTTGTCGTGCAGGAAACCCTGGAAAGGCTGGACGGATCTCATCCTCTTCAGCAGCAATGGGATGCCGTGCTGGTGGACGAAGGACAGGATTTTTCGGCGGAGATGGCACAGGTCCTTTGCAGGCTTCTGCCCAAAAACGGTACCCTTGTCGTAGCCAAGGACGACAACCAGCGCCTGTATCAGGAAGACGGCAGCGTCTGGGAACAGCTCGGGATTGAAAGACTGCGTGTGCACCGCCTTTCGCGGCAGTACAGAAATACGGCTGCCATTGCCAGGTTTGCCGCAAAGATGCTGCCTGATTCGGCAGGGATTACCTTTGCCGGAACAGGTGGGAAAATTCCTGATGTTATTGTGCGCCAGTCTGTACAGGACCAGGTGCAGTATATCGTGCAAAGCGTCAGGCACTGCATTGGCAAGGGCGTTCCTATGAACGAGATTGCCATTCTGTATACGAAAAGCCATATGGCTGACATATGCCTGCCAGAGTACATTGCTCAGGAGCTGGAATACAGCGGCATTATGGCCCGCTGGATTTCAAAAAATGCTGACACCAAGCATTATTATGACATAACGACGGACAGCGTGACAGTATCTACCATTCACAGTGTCAAAGGACTGGATTTTTCCCATGTGTTCATAATAGGGCTAGATGCGCTGCCGGATACTCCGCACAGCCGCAGGCTCGCCTATGTAGGAATGACAAGGGCCCGCGACCGTCTCACAGTTGTCTGTGGGAAGCGTGCAGGGCTTGTTATGTGATTTCAGCAACTTGCAGTATAAGGAGCAAAATGGAGGACATCATGCCAGAACTGAACGTTCTGATAGGTGGGGAAAATACTGCTATATCGACAAGACTGGGGGCATGGCTGCTGTAATAGAGGTGAAGCGTACAAAAAATGCGGAGGAGCTGCCGTCCCTGGTGGGAAAGGGGATGAAGCAAATCACAGACAACAAGTACGATGCCTTGTTCAGAGCCATTCCTTCTGTCCGCACCATTCTCCACTGGACCATTGCCTTTTGCAAAAAAAGCTGCATGGCAAAGGCTGTGGTCGCAGGCGAACTGTACAGATCGTTCCCAAAGTCATTGTCTGCCTGGCTGTCCGGTTGGCGCAAGATAAAAAAAGGGGTTTTGCTGTTCATCAAGAACACCAAAACCCCATAGCTTTCATATGTGGTGGAGAAGAGGAGATTTGAACTCCCGACCCCCGCAATGCGAATGCGATGCTCTCCCAACTGAGCCACTTCCCCACTGTGTCTTTTTATCCTAGACGTGATATCTGCCTGCGTCAAGCCCCATGTCAGGCTGAAATACGGCAGGAAGAAGCAGGCCTGTCACAAATATTAGCGCTGTTGTGGCAGGGTATGCTATTGGCTAGAGAGAAAAAAAAGTGTATTAAACCGCAGTTTTTGCTGTAAAGGTCTGGCATCTGCGTCACAATGACATTGATGCAGGCTTTGTTTTGCCTTTTTTGCTGGCAGAGCGGCTTGTCATGAATCATCGTCAAGTGGCGGACAACCGGCTGTAAGAGAGCTTTTTCGTGAAAGAATATCGGGATCATTATTTTTTGAAGGCGAAGCAGGAAAATTATCCTGCCCGCAGCGTCTACAAGCTGAAAGAAATAGATGCCCGCTTTCACATTTTCAGGCGCGGTATGCGCGTTCTGGACCTGGGAGCTGCCCCCGGCTCATGGTCTCTGGGCGCAGGCGAGATGGTCGGGCCTGCGGGCCTTGTCCTTGGCTGTGACATACAGCCTGCAAGGACGGAATTTCCGCCGCATGTCTCCTTCATGCTGGAAGACGTTTTTGACAGGTCCGCGGAGTTTGAAGCAAAACTGGATGAAATCGGTCCCTTTGATGTCGTTATGAGCGATATGGCCCCCAGCACCACAGGCAACAAGTTTACGGATCAGTGCCGTTCCCTGGAACTGTGCCAGGAAGCTTTTGAGCTGGCTCTGGCCAGGCTGAAGCCCGGTGGTGCCTTTATCGTCAAAATTTTTATGGGACCTGACATCCAGGAACTTCTGACTCCCATGCGCAAGGCCTTTACAGCTGTTAAAACATTTAAGCCAAAGAGTTCCCGTGCCGAAAGCAAGGAAACATTTTTTGTAGGAATGGGCCTGCGGCCTTAGCGGGCCCTGTTCCAGTAAAGAGATTGAGAGGTATTTTATGTCTGGTCATTCCAAATGGGCAAATATCCAGCACCGCAAGGGGCGTCAGGACGAAAAGCGCGGCAAGGTCTTTACCAAGGCCGCCAAGGAAATCATCATTGCTGCCAAGGGCGGCGGTGATCCTGCCGGCAACTCCCGTCTGCGCGCTGCTATTGCCGCAGCCAAGGCGGTGAACCTGCCCAAGGACAGAATTGAGGCAGCTATCCGCAAGGGCACAGGCGAAGATGCCGGCGGTGACCTGACTGAATGCTTCTACGAGGGCTACGGCCCCGGCGGCATTGCCATCATGATCGAGGTCGCCACTGACAACAAAAACCGCATTGTTGCCGAAGTCCGCCACCTCTTCACCAAGCACGGCGGATCCTTAGGTGAAAACGGCAGCGTGGGCTGGATGTTTGACCGCAAGGGCGTGATCACCATTGATCGTGCCGCCTACGACGAAGACAAGATGATGGAACTGGCTCTTGAGGCCGGTGCTGACGACGTCATCGACGACGAGGACGTGTGGACCATCCAGACCAATATGGAAGACTTTACTACTGTGCGTGATGCCCTGGAAGCCAGCGGCGTGGCCATGCAGTCTGCCGAGCTTGCCATGGTTCCCCAGAACCTGGTTGCCGTGGACAAGACAGTGGCTGAAAAGGTGCTTCGCCTCATGGAAGCCCTTGATGACAACGACGACGTGCAGAACGTGTACAGCAATGCCGACTTCCCTGAGGATATGGGCGAATAGCTGCACGTATGGAGCCTGTAACCGTTATCGGTATTGATCCTGGCTCTGTCAGGACAGGCTGGGGCGTGATCAGGGCTGTCTCGTCAGGATATGAGCTTGTCGATTGCGGCCTTATAAAGACAACTTCCTCAGGCAATGAGGATTTCAGCAGCAGGCTTGCCGTGATTTATCACGATCTTGCCGAGGTCCTGCGAAGGACCAGGCCCCTTGAAGCTGCCATAGAGCAGGTCTTTATGGCCAAGAATGCGCAGACAGCCTTCAAGCTTGGCCAGGCGCGCGGCGTTGCCGTTGCTGCCTGTGCAGCAAACGGCATTCCGGTATACGACTATGAGCCCAAGCTGGTGAAGAAAACGCTTGTAGGAACTGGCGGAGCCGAAAAGGAACAGGTTGCCTTTATGGTTCGCTGCCGGCTCGGGCTGCGAAGCGCAGACTGGGCTCTGGATACATCGGATGCCCTGGGCATTGCGCTGACGCATCTGAGTTTAAGGCGCTTCAAGCAAATGGCTTCTGCTGCAACAGCTTGCAAATAGGGATTTTCTCCCGTCTGTCTTTCAAAGGACAGGCGGGAGTATTATTTTGTAAAGGCAACAGGCTTCTGACAAACTGACAATCAGCTCAACACAAAAAAAGATGCCATGGAAAAGGGCATCGTGACGGCAAGGGCTCCTGCAGGGGGCCCTTTTTTTGCCATTTTGAAAGGGAGTATGTTCTTTTTGCATGGCTAAAAACAGAGGAAATGCAGTTTAAGTGTCCGGAAAAGAAGTATATTTTATTGTCCAAAAACAAATGCTTGACAGTGTTTTTTTAATGATTTAGAGGCTGTATCGTCAAATAATCTATTTGACGAAATAAAAGTATTTTACAGGATTTGTGGTATGAAATGGACAAGATTTGTACGTGCTAAATCAGTTTGTGCATATTTTTTTGTCGGGCCAGGGCTGATGTATGGTCTTTTTACATCACGCATGCCGGCCTTAAAAGAACAGGTACAGGCCAATGAGGCTGAAATAGGTTTTGTCCTGCTGGCCTTCGGCCTGTCTGCCTTATGTGGCCTGCTGAGCTGCGCTTCTTTGATACGCAGATTTACCAGCAGGAAGGTTATCAAGTATGCCACTTTTCTGCTGATGTTTACCCTGCCTTTATGCGGGCTTATGACATCGCCTCTGTTTCTGGGGCTGGCTGTCATTTCCATGGGCTTTCTGACAGGCCTTGTTGACGTGGCCATGAATGCCCAGGCTATTCAGCTGGAAAAACGCTTTGCTGCTCCCTGCCTTGCCCTGATGCATGGAAGCTATTCCTTGGGCGGGCTTGTCGGTGCCTTGTCCAGTGCTTCCTTTGCGGCCTTAGGAATCGCTCCCTTCTGGAATTTTGCCATTGTCATGGCGGTGTATATGCTGCCAAGGCCCTGGGCTGTGCCCAGGCTTGCCAAGGATCAGGTAATAAAGGAAGGAACAAAGGACACAAGGCAGAAAAAAGGCTTTGCCCTGCCGCCTCTGTTCGTCATTCTCTGCGGCCTGCTTGCCGCCTGCTGCTATTCCGGTGAAGGAACTGTGGGCGAATGGGGCTCGCTGTATCTCTTCTCAGTAAAAGGATCCAGCGAGCAGATGGCTGCCCTTGTCTATGCGTGCTTCTCTGTTTCCACGCTGACCTGCCGAATTTTTGTCGATATGCTGCGCACGCAGTTTACAGATTTTCCGATTGCGCTTTGCGGAGGCCTGCTGGCTACAACTGGCATGTGCATTGTCCTTAACAGCCCGTATGCACCTTTATGTCTGGTGGGCTATTGCTGCATGGGGCTGGGTATGGCGCCTCTGGTTCCCTTATGCTTCAGTTCTGCAGGAAAATGCCCTCATGTGACGCCGGAAGAAGCCTCTGCCGTGGTTTCGGTCCTGGGGTACGGCGGCCTGCTGGCCTGCCCGCCCTTTATCGGCATGGCCGCCCATAATTACGGGCTCGACAAGGCTTTGCTTATAGCCCTCGGACTGACGATCTGCATGTGTATCGGCGCCTTTCTTTTCAGGGAACGCAGGACAGCAAGACAGCAGTAGCAGATGCAGTGCTGTAAAGAGCCATACAAGTGTATAAGAGGCGGGAATCGTAAGATTTCCGCCTCTTTCACTGCCTTGTGTCTATGCCTGGCTGCGCTTGTTTTTGCGTGCCCTCATGCGCTCATGAATGCGTTCAAAGAGAACGGGACAGAACCTGATGCCTAAGGGGACAAAGGTGGCAAGAAAGAGTAGGCCTGCCACAGAAAGACCGATAAAGGCTGTGAGAACAGGGGACCAGTCCGTAAGTCCGGAGCGTATAAAGGCATCTGCATAATAGCCCAGAATGCAGCCTGGCAGGGCGCACAGCAATGAACAGAGGCTTATGGAGACAAGGCCTGAAAAGCACGCTGTGCCCTGTCTTTTTATCCAGATGGCGCCTAGAACAAGCGTGAAGACAAAAAGGCCGGCAAAGGAGCACAGGGCTATGGCAACTGGTCCTTCAGGGACAGCCAGAAAATAATATACTGGCAGAAAAGCTATGGTTACCAGTGTGCCTGAGAGCGCAGGCGTGACAGTGTCCATCATGGCATAAAAGCCGCGGGTGAGTATTTCCAGGATTACCCAGAGAGGGGCTGATGCCAGCAGTATCTGAAGAAGAGGGACTGCACGCAGGATTTCTCCCTGCGCCATGCGGCCTCCGTAGAAGAGCAGGCTGAAGGCAGAAGGGGCAAGCAGCGCCATCCACAAGGCGAGCGGAATAATAAGGCCTGTCCCTGTCTTGAGCGCTTTTGCAAGTACCTTGGTGAAGCCTTCATTGTCGCCCTTTGTCAGCAACGAAACCAGGAAGGGATAGGAGGCTAAGGCTGCAACCTGCCCTATAAGGGCTACCGGCACCTGGGCCAGCCTTTTGGCATAGCTTAAAAGGGCAACCGAGCCTTCCCCGGTAAGGGAGCCGAAGACTCGCAAGAACTGCTCATCCAGTGCTGTGATGGTCTGCCCAAGCATCAGCGGCAGGGCCAGCAGAAGGAATTTTTTTAAGAGAGGATGGGAAAACCTTGGCCTGTATCTGAACCCTCCGCTTCGTACAACGAGCAATGGCAGCAGCAGCGTGCCTATGGCTGCCCCGACAAGGACGCCTACGCAATAGCCTGTCATGCCGTGGACAAGGCCTGCAAGCGGCAGGGTGACACCAAAGAGGATGATTGAGCCGTTATAGATGAGAGGGGCGAGTGCCGGTATGACAAACTGCTTGCGCAGAAAAAGCAGCGACATGACACAGGAGCCTGTGAGGAAGAAAAACTGCGCAGGCAAGGTCAGGTGCATGAAAAACTGCAGCCTGAGATTTAAGGTATCATTAAGGCCGGGGGCAGCCAGATGCGAGAGCTCCTCAACAAAGACCATGGCCAGGGTGGTGAGGCCTATGGCTGCTATGCCCATCCAGGTGAGCACTGCAGAAAAGAATTTCCAGCCTTCCTCTTCATTTTCGGAAAAGGTTTTTGAGAGCAGGGGAATCAGGACTATGCCCATGAAGCCGCCTGCCAGAAGATAGTTGATGATATCGGGCACCACAAAGGACGCAAAATAGACATCGGCCTCGGAGCCCGCTCCAAACTGCCAGGAGATAATTTTTTCCCGGACAAGCCCCATGCAGCGGGAGAGGATCGTGCTTGCAGCCAGAAGAAGTGCTGCTATGCCGAGAGACTGTGATTTAGCCAGTATGCCCATAAGTCGTACCTGTATATTCTGTGCCGGTGCGGTTGCGCTGAGGATAAAGCCAGCGATCAGGATTTTCTTCGGGGCTTTGCCGTCTTGCCATTATGTCTGGACATATTGCGGCTGGCGTCACCGGAGCGTATTTCTGCAAAATTGATGTACAGCATAACCGGATCAACAGAGACCAGCCTGACGGTCATGTGCGTGCCTATGCGGTAGCAGCGTTTTGCCATGGGATTTGTCAGCTCTTCCGTGCCCGGATGGAAGTCAAGCCGCCATGAGTCTTTCAGTGCGTCTATGTGCACAAGCCCTTCTACCGGGCATTCATCCAGTTCCACAAAGGTGCCATAATGCTGCACCGAGGCCACAGTGCAGGACCATTCCCTGTCGCGGGGCTGCCTTTGCATCCACATGCAGGCCATGCGGCGGTCCATTTCCCTCTCGCATTCCATGGCTGCCCGTTCCTGCCTGTTGATCATGTCACAGACCCGGACCAGGCCCTTGCCCGTAGGAACAGCTACGTTGTCACAGCCCAATGCTAGTTTGACCGCCCTGTGTACCACAAGATCGGCATAACGCCGTATGGGTGAGGTAAAGTGGCAGTACGCACCCGAGGCCAGGCCGAAGTGCCCGATATTTTCAGGGGAGTATTTTGCCTGGGCCATGCTGCGCACGCAGAGCCTGTTGAAAACGGATTCCCCTGGCTGCCCTTTTAAGGAACGTAGGAGATCCGGCAGCATTTTGGCAGAAAATTCTTTCTTGCGGGGCAGAAAGCCGCAGGAAACAAGCATGGTATGCAGGAGATTGAGCTTGTCCTTGCTGATGGCGGGATGGACGCGATAGATGCAGGGATATCCGCCTGCCCCGAGAAATTCAGCCACTGCTTCATTGGCGGCTATCATGAATTCCTCGATCAGCCTGTGCATGTCATGCCGGTTTGCGCGCCTGAGCTCTGTAATACGGCCCTTTTCATCAAAAAATGCTTCTGGCTCCGGCAGATCAAAATTCAGGGCTCCCCGTCTGTCCCTGGCAGCTGCCAGAACGTGATAGAGCTCCAGTGCCTGCTCCAGCATGGGAATAATCTCGCCCGAGCGGGGATTGCTCTGTGCAAATGAAGCACATTCCTCTTCATCCCTGTCTATGACAAGGCTTTTGGCCTGATCATAGGTCAGGCGGGCCGCCGAACGGATGACGCCAAGGCCAAACGAGCTTTTTTTCCTTTTCCCCTTTGGGGTGAATTCGAGATTTGCAAAGACAACAAGCCTGTCCTTGTCAGGGACTAGCGAACAGAGATTGTTACAAAGTTCCTCGGGCAGCATGGGCTCTACGGATGTCGGAAAATACCAGGAATTGCCTCTCAGCAGGGCTTCCCGGTCTAAGGGTGTGCCTGACCGCACATAGTGGCTGACATCGGCTATGGCTACGCGCAGGCGGTAGTATCCCTTAGGCAGCCTTTCAACGCAGACGGCATCGTCGAAATCCCTTGCATCGGCTCCGTCCAGGGTGACAAAGGGGAAAGCTGTGAGATCTGTCCTGTTTTCCCTGTCAGCCGCAGCCAGTTCCTGTGGCAGTTTTTTTGTTTCTTTGAGCACCTGGTCAGGGAAGGTCTGTGGCACCATGTGGTTCAGCTTGACCAGTTCTTCCTGTTCCCTGACAGAGGACATGGCCCTGGTTATCTTGACAACCTGTACATGGACAAGGCCGTCTTTCCGGAACAGCGGCTTTGCTTCTACTATATCAGAGTTTTCTGCCCCGAGGTCATTACTGTCCACGACAAAGACGTCGCTTATATCGCCTAAATTTGTGACAAAGCGCCTGCTGACGGCCCTCCCCCAGAGGACGTCAGGATTTTTGCGGCCGGACAAAAGTTCAAGGGTTATGCGTGCAACTGTCTCCCTGACTACCTGCACAACATCGCATTTGGGGATGTATCCGGGATAGAAGGCTTCAAGGGGCTGTACCAGAACCTTGTCACCCGGAAGAAGCAGAACGGGGCTCTTTCTGATGTTCATAGTGACAGACAGTCCGTCTGGCGTTTCAGCCCTGACCTGTGCCTGTCCGCCGGACGGGGTATAGATACCTTCAAGCTTTTCGGGCCTTAGCCGCGTATACAGGCCTCTGTCCAAAAGGACAGCCTTGTCGGCAACGAGTTCATCGAGCAGTTTGTCCAGCTGTTCCCGGTCGTCAAAGCCTATGTCAAAATAGGCATATAAATCTTCTATAAAAGCTCCGCCCAGTTCATCCATATAGGCCAGGAGGGCCTTGGCTGAAAGGCGTGGCACCGGACAGTAGCGGTTGTGATGGAAACGGATTTTGTTGTCCTGCTCAAGATGAAGGAGTATGCGCTGAAGATCCTGCATCCTTTTATCGTTCAGGCACCCCAGTTTTTTTGACAGGGCAGTAAGAGTGAGGCCGCTTTCTTTTCTTTGCACAAGGGCAAGAACGTCATCAGGATCCAAGTCATGACACAGAGCCCATTTTTTGCCTTCAAATAAAACAAGCCCCTTTCTTTTGAGGGATATGAGCAGTTCCTTTATATTTTTGTGATCCTGCCCTTTTCCATATTCTTCTTCAAGCAGGGCGCAGAGATCTGCAAGGGAAATGCGGCTATGGCGGCGGACTACGTCAAGTACTGCCTGTGCGTCTATGGCATTGATGAAAATGGCTCTCCTGGCGAATCCTATTTTGCCCTTTCTCCTGAGGAATCCCAATGTCCTTGTGACTGTATCTTTTTCCTGCGGCGTCTCGCACTCAAGCAGCCTGAACAGTTCTTTTTTTTCAAGGCGTCCGTGTTCTGTAAGAAGAGCAATGATTTGATCTGCATATCCTTCATTGCCTGATATATTGTTCTCAGAACTGCTTTCAGGAAAAATCTGATCCTTTTGATCTAGAGCCATATAATTGTCTTCCTAGGATAGAGACGCCGGTGAAGTACGCAAAAGAAGAGGGGGTTGTCCGTTGCCGGACACCCCCTCTTTAGCAAAAAATCAGTCTGCTTCCAATCTGTACGGGACATATGCCCGTCTTTGCCTAGTCGCGGCTTGAGCCGAAGAGGCGCAGCAGCATGAGGAAGAGGTTGATGAAGTCAAGATACAGGGTGAGGGCACCCAGGATTGCACCGCGGCGGACAGCCGTGCCGTCTTCCATGGGGGCAGCATTGCCAAATTGGCGAATCTTCTGCGTATCATAGGCAGTGAGGCCGGTGAAGACGATAACACCGCACACACTGATGACAAAGTCCATGGCAGAGCTGCCGATGAAGATATTGACAAGGGAGGCAATAATAATGCCTATGAGGCCCATGAAAAGGAAAGATCCCATACCTGTCAGATCACGCTTGGTGACTGTTCCGTAAATGGACATTGCCAGGAACATGCCGGAGCAGGTGAAGAAGGCATTGGCAATGGAGCCTAAGGAATAGACAATGAAGATGGATGAAAGCGTAAGTCCTGTGAGTGCGGCATAGAGCACAAACATGGCTGTTGCCATAAAGGAAGACATTTTATGCACTGCGGCAGACAGGGCGATGACAATGCCGAACTGGGCCACAATCAGAATGATGGGAATAATTGAGTTGCTGAAGATTGTGTTCAGTATGGCAGGGGAAGTGGCAACGCCTACTGCCACAAAGGCAGTGACCAGCAGGCCTACTGTCATCCATGTATAGACATGGCGCATGAATTCGGCAGCAACGCTGAGGCCTGTCTCGTATGTTCTGGGCTGGGTGTTGAAGTTGAAGGACATTTGTTTCTCCTGAGGGAAGTCAAGGAAAGGAAGTGCCTGCGCCGGCTGTCTTAAGCTTCAGGCTGGTATTCTGTTTTTATGCAGGGCGGCTTTCTTTCCTGGGTGCCGCCATGAAGCGGATGTCATGTATTTGTTTGCTGAATACATATAAGATTTATGCGCTGTTCTGCAAGAGGGGCAGATGGCATACGGCAGAATAATGCGGCAGGCAGAGTCCTTGTACAGCAGGCATGGCTGAAATTGTGTGAGCGCTTACGAACAAGGTATCTCGGATTTCGCCAGGAAATGCTTGATGCAGAACCCAAAGCCCCAATGGATGACTGAGGGCTCTTCATCTTCGCAGGAGAATGAATATTGCTTGTCATGGATTTGCTGCAAAGCAGTGTCAGGCAGTGTATTAAGCTTTTTTATGTCCTTTGTTTGTTTTATCTCAATGACAGCGGTACGGTTGTTGTCTGTGTCAGTCACAAGTAAATCTGAAAAGCCATATCCGCTTTCAGAGTTTGAAGTGACTTTATATGCCTGGCAGTAAAATATACCAGTCAGAAGAGCGTGATAAAAATATTCTTTGTACACGTCAAAACAGCTGAGTGTTTTGAGAATAACAGATGAAAGAGATTCTGTTACGGCTTTGTCGTCACCATTCCAGAATGCTTCGAGAAAGACATGCAAATCAATGTTGTTTATGATTCCCCTGAACCATAAATTGATATTTGCCGTAAAGACAATGCTGATTTCTTTGTTGGGAATACAAAGGGTATA
>JAUMVQ010000168.1 GCA_030530085.1 Desulfovibrionaceae bacterium
ACCTTGTGCAGAACGTGAGTATAGACTGTCACCTTGTCCTGTCAAGCAGGATAAACAGGGCCGCATGGCATGTTTTAACAGAGCTTGAAAGGAAAGTGCGGAACAGATACTATGCGCCGCACAGGCTTTGGAGCCTGTACGGACAAAGCCCTTGAAAAGCCGTTGCAACGAAAACAAGACATTTTCCCCGTCTCCCAGCTGTAACAGGCAGAGAGACCGCTAATACACTACTGGAGCAAATGATGTTGACAGCCCCTGTTCTCTGGTTTGCCGGCGGCATGATTATGTTCGGCCTGGAAGCCCTGGCACCCGTAGGCGTCTTTCTTTTCTTTGGCATGGGCTGCCTGGCCGGCTGGATTGCTGCCCTGCTGGACTGTCCCCTGACCTGGCAGATCCTGGCAGCAACAGTTGTCTGCCTGCTGTCCCTTGCCGTGCTGCGCAAAAAGCTCAGCGGCATCTTTTCAGGCCAGTCCAGGCAGGAGCGGCAGAATGAGTCTCCCCTGGCAGGGCAGGACGGCGTTGTCAGCACTGCCATCCGCCCCGGGCATGAGGGACAGGTCTTTGTCCTGGGCAGTTACTGGCGGGCTGTGGCAGAGGAAGCCCTGGAAGAGGGCGAGAATATAGTGGTAGCGGCTGCTGATCAGGAGGATGCCCTCCTTCTGCATGTGCGCCGCAGCTGAAAACAAACGGATTTGCACGAATTTGCAAGACATATCTGAAAGGACGGGACAGACATATGGAGGTTTCTTCCATGCTTAATTACAGCACAGTGGTGTTGTTTGCTTTTCTGGTGATTCTGCTCTGCATCAAGGGCATCATCATTGTGCCCAACCAGACTGCAGTTATCGTGGAAAGGCTTGGCAAGTACCATTCAACACTTCTTGCCGGCTTTCACGTCATTATTCCCCTTATCGAAAAGAAGGCCTATGTGCGCTCACTGAAGGAAACGGTCCTTGACGTGCCGGCCCAGACCTGCATCACCTCTGACAACGTGTCTGTTTCCATCGACGGCGTCATCTACATGCAGGTCGTTGATGCGCAGAAGTCGGCCTACGGCATTTCCGACTATGTGCAGGGTGCTGTCCAGCTGGCCCAGACCTCGCTGAGATCCAGCATAGGCCGCATGCCCCTGGACAAGACCTTTGAGAGCAGGGAGCATATCAACAGGGAAGTCTGCACGGATCTCAATGCCGCCACGACAACGTGGGGCGTCAAAATCCTGCGCTATGAAATCCGCGACCTGACGCCGCCTTCCAGCATCATGGAGGCCATGGAGCGCCAGGTTAAGGCTGAGCGTGAAAAGAGGGCCGTGATTTTGCAGTCCGAAGGCGAAAAGCAGAGCAAGATCAATATAGCTGAAGGCGAGCGTGCCTCTGCCATTGCCCTTTCAGAAGGCGACAAAATGGCCCAGATCAACAAGGCCGAAGGCGAGGCTGCCCAGATACTGAAGGTCGCCCAGGCTACAGCCGAGGGCCTGGAGCTTATCAAGCAGCAGCTGAACGGCGACGCCCTGGCTGCAGCGCAGCTCAGGCTGGCTGAAACCTATATTTCTGAATTCGGCCGCCTGGCCAGGGAAAACAACACCATGATCATTCCGGCCGATGCCGCCAATGTGGGCAATATGCTGGGCGTCATCACAGGCATCCTGCATCCCGGGCAGGGGCTGAACAAGCAGGCGTAAGCCAGGCCTTTCATGGCTTTGGGCAGTACTTGCCGTCTTATTCCTCATGTAGTAGATAAATCAGACACTGTCCGTCAGCCCAGTATGGGGACTAGCTGCCGGATTTGTCCAATTCCCCCATCAAACTCGCATCTGAAAGAGCCATTTTTATGCCCTGAGGCTGCGTGACTGTGTTCCTTGTCCAGTCCCCTGTTTTATTGATGGAGCTATTCTTATGATGCGCCGTGTATTTCTTCTGGCCGCTCTTATGCTGGTCATAGGGTTTGGCACAGCACACGCTGAAACCAAGGTTATCAAGGTTGCCAGTGACTGCAACTGGCCTCCTATGGAATTTCTGAGCGATGACAAAAAGCCCATGGGCTTCACCACCGATCTTCTCGCTGCCATGGGCAAGGAGCTTGGTGTCAAATTCGAGCAGACCAATATTGCCTGGGACGGCATCTTCTCTTCTGTAGCCGCCGGCAAATTTGATATGGTTGCTTCCTCCGTAACCATTACCGAGGAACGCAAGAAGATGTACCTCTTCAGCGATCCCCAGTACAACGTGGTGCAGGCCGTGGTTATGCCCAAGGGCAAAAACATCAAGAGCCTTGCTGATCTGAAGGGCCTCAAGGTTGGCGGCCAGATCGGCACCACCGGCATCTTTGTTATGGAAAAGGCCAATGTCGGCGCCCAGATCAAGGAATACGAAGATGTGGGCCTGGCCATGGAAGAGCTGAAAAACGGCCGTATTGACGCCGTTGTCTGCGACGACAACGTGGCTACCTACTACGCCAATGTGAAGAAGGGCTTTGAAAACAGCATGCATGTTGCCCTGAAGACCACGGAGACAGAGCAGCTCGCCTTTTTGTTCAACAAGGACAATACCGAGCTCTGCGCCCTGGTCAACGAAGGCTTAAAGCGCGTGAAGGCCAGCGGCAAGTACGATGAGCTGGTGAAGAAGTGGATGGGCGAATAGCCTGACATCCGGCCCGGTACCGGGCTTGTACTGCAAATAAGAAGGGCAGGGGATCGTTGTTCGGTTCCCTGCCTTTTTTGCTGTCTGCCAGGTATTTTTAGCCGGTATGGAAAGAGCGCAGGCCATGCCTTGCATGGCAGAAGAATTTGCAGGACAAACAGTTTCGCAATTTTGCAGAAAATGGTATAGGGTCTTTCAGTCTTATTGTATCCCTGAAGCCGGCATGGAAGAACGGGGACTTTCAGGCCTTTGGCAATGTTGCCACGTACATCCCCAAGCCGAATCGGAGTCTGTCGTATGATACGCCGTGTATTTCTTTTGGCTGCCCTTATGCTTGTCCTGGGGCTGGGCACAGCCCACGCCGATACCAAGAAGGTCATCAGGTGCGCCACTGCTTGCGAATATCCTCCCATGGAATTCCTGGATGACAACAAACAGCCCACCGGCTTCACCACCGATCTGCTGGCTGCGCTCAGCGAAGAGCTCGGCGTCAAGATAGAGCAGACCAACATTGCCTGGGACGGCATTTTCACCTCTGTTGCCGCCGGCAAATTTGACATTGTTGCCTCTACCGTGACTGTCACGGAAGAGCGCCAGAAGGCCTTCCTGTTCACTGAGCCGTACTACAAGATGGCCCAGGCCGTGGTTATGCCCAAGGGCAAGAGCATCAAGAGCCTCGCAGACCTCAAGGGTCTCAAGGTTGGCGGCCAGATTGGCACCACCGGCATCTTTGTTATTGAAAAGGCCAAGCCCGGCTGCGAACTGAAGGAATACGATGATATCGGCCTGGCCATGGAAGAGCTCAAGAGCGGACGCCTTGACGCCGTTGTCGCCGATGACAGCGTTGCCGGCTATTATGCCAATGTGAAAAAGGGCTTCTCCGACAGCATGCATGTTGTCTTCAAGACTGCTGAGGCTGAGGATCTCGCCATCCTGATGAACAAGAAGGATACAGAGCTGTGTGCCCTTCTCAATGACGGCCTCAAGAGAATCAAGGCCAATGGCAAGTACGATGCCGTGGTCAAGAAGTGGATGGGCGAATAGAATTTTGTCCTGAACAATAAGCCCCTGCCAGGGGGCGCATAAAAAAGGAGCCGGGGAAGGATTTGATCCATTCCCCGGCCTTTCTTTTGTGCAGCTGTCAGGACAGTTCTTATGCTTTTTCGAGAGCCTTTTTCAGGGCATCACGCCACTTTGTCAGCACGGCAATGCGGGCATATTTCTTGTCCTCGGCAGAGATGAGGGCCCATGGGGCGTAGGAGGTGTTGGTACGCTGGAACATCTCGTCGGCAGCGACCAGGTACTGGTCCCACTTGGCCCTGTTGCGCCAGTCATCCTCTGTAATCTTGTAGTTCTTCCAGGGCGTGTTTTCACGTTCCTTGAAGCGGCGCAGTTCTTCCTCAGGGGAAATCTGCAGCCAGAACTTGAGCAGGATGTTGTTGTTCTGGGTCAGGGAACGCTCAAAGTGGTTGATTTCCTCATAGGCACGGCGCCAGTCCGTGGGAGAAGTCAGTTCTTCCACGCGTTCCACCAGCACGCGTCCGTACCAGGAGCGGTCGTAGATGGTAATCTGGCCGTATCTCGGGATATGGCGCCAGAAACGCCACAGGTAATGATGGGCCAGTTCCTCGTCCGAAGGGGAGCTGATGGGAATAACCCTTGCTGTACGGCAGTCCACGCCGGCCATGAGACGGCGTATGGTGCCGCCCTTGCCGGCTGCGTCCATGCCCTCAAAGATGAGCGTGCTGGAAATATTGCGCTTGTAGGTCTGGAACGTCAGCTGATGGATTTCATTCTGCAGGGCCTTGAGCTGTTTTTTGTATTCTGCCGGATCGATGGTGGGCGTCAGATCCATGACTTCCAGGCTTGTCAGCGGGATGCCGCGGGCATAGGCCTTGCGCAGGGCGCTTTCTTCCTGCGGCTTGCCTGAGGTATCCTTTGCGCCTCCTTCCTTTGCACCGGCTTCGTTCTGGGCGACCAGTGCTTCCTGTTCCACAGAGTCCGGAAGAACGACCAGGGGCTCGTCCTTTTTGATCTCTATATCCTGCTCAGGCAGGGCCATGGCCAGGGGATCGCCAGGCTTGGCCAGGAAGGCAGCCAGGGAAGGATCTTTTGACATGGCTTCCTTGAGTCCTACTTCCATGGCGTTTTTAATGCGCAGGGCGGCATTGGCAGCCTTGATGATGACACTGGCCACGGAGAGGTTGCGGTAGTTTGTGTCGGCTGCATCAATGATGTGCCAGGGGGCATAGGTGCGGTCTGTCATGGT
>JAUMVQ010000169.1 GCA_030530085.1 Desulfovibrionaceae bacterium
CAGCATTTTTTCCGATATGTCTTTTTCGCCCATGCACACCTCCTTTTCCTGAAAGGAACTGAAATATCCAGACAAACCAGCATGGATACCAGTAACATAGTGAAGATGGCAGTGTGCACAGGGTCACCCTGCCTATACATAGAAAATATATCTTCCAATACATAAAGTAAAGGCAGCTGAATATCCTGATGTCACTGTTTATAGTGTATTTTCGGGATCTTGCCCTGGTAGGGCATTCCTCGCTGCTTCCTGTGGGCCTGGGGCCTGGTCCTGCAGGAGGCGCATATCTTCTTGCCCCTGCAAAACAGAAAGGGGAGCTTAGCGCTCCCCTTTCATCAGTCAGTTTATAGTACGATTACCAGCTTACAGCCACTTGAACCAGGTCTTCCAGGAACCCTCGCGCTCGGCACGGCGCTCCTCATTAGCCTGCTCCGTGTACTCGATGTAGGCCTCGGTAGCCTTGCCGGAAGCCAGCTCCACTACCTCAGGCACATCCTTGAAGTTCTCGCAGATGTAGGTGTAGCGGTGCCAGGCAGGACCAGGCTTGTCCATATGCATGAACATATTGCCTATGTAGAGCTCGTGCTCTGCCATCTGCTTGCGGCATTCAAGGATATTCTTCCTGGCTGCATCTGCATAGCGCGTGCTGGGATACTGCTGCAGGAGGCGTTCATAGTAGGCGCAGGCCTCAGCCAGTTCCGTTGTAGGCCTGTCGATAGACATGAACTGCTTCTGCTTGGACTGGCCCAGCTGATAGAGAACATATTCGATGGCAGCATGACGAGGATGCAGGGACTCAAAGTCCTTGTAGGCCTCATGGGCCTTATCGTATTCGCCATCAAGGAAGTAGGCATCAGCAAGAGCCAGTTCTGCATCCGTGATATACGGGCAGAACGGATATGCATCCCTCAGTTTGTTGTACAGTTCCACTGCACGAACGTAATTCTTTTCTGCCATGGCATCGTTAGCGGCCTCGTAAATTTCCTGAGCCGTATCTTCAGCCGGAGGCAGATACACCATATCAATAATACCACATCCGCAAAAGCCGGATAGTGTCAGGCAAAGAATCAGTGAACGAAGCAGTTTTGCCTGTACCAATGTATGCAGTCCTATTTTATGCATTGAGCTGTTCCAGGAGGAGGAAGGCTGCCTGTGCGGCGGTTGCACCGTCCCCGGCGGCAGTAACAACCTGCCGGCAAAGTTTGGCACGTACATCGCCAGCGGCAAAAATGCCCCTGACCGATGTACGCATTTCGATATCCGTAACCACAAAACCATGGTCCGTTTGCACATCCTGCGGCAGGAAGCCCGTGTTAGGCTGCATACCCACAAAGATGAACAGTCCATTGACAGATAAAGCGCGTTTTTCACCGCTTTCCACGTGCCGCACGACAATGCCTTCAAGTTCTGAATCGCCTTGCAGGCTGTCTACAACACAGGAAAGAACCGGCTCTATGTTTTCAGCCTTTGCCACCCTGTCCTGATAGACCTTGGCTCCCCTGAACTCATCCCTTCTGTGCACAAGGTACACCCTGGAAACGATTTTGGAGAGATACAGGGCCTCTTCAAGGGCCGAGTTGCCGCCGCCTATGACAGCGACAGGCTGGTTTCTGAAAAAGTTGCCATCACAAATGGCGCAATAGGACACGCCGTGTCCCAGAAGACGCGCTTCGCCTTCGACGCCCAGCGGACGATGTCTGGCACCTGCAGCAACGATAACTGTCTTAGCCGCATAATCGCCCTTGGAGGTATGCACGGTAAAATTGCCGGCTTCCCCTGAGAGGCTGGTTACCTCGGCCTGCACATGCTCAAAGTCCAGTCCTTCTACATGTGCAGCGAACAGATCCGCCAGTTCCCATCCCTGCACTCCCTTGGGAAAGCCGGGATAGTTGGCAATATCGGATGTCTGCAGAACCTGGCCGCCATAGGTCATGGACTCTGCCAGCAGTACCTTGCACCCTGACCGTACCAGGTACAGCACTGCTGTAAGGCCGGCCGGGCCTCCGCCTATAACAACTGCGTCAAACACAATGTATTCCTACACAATATTAGAGGACGGCATCCAGCATTTCGCAGATGTTCTGCTTGGGCAGTGCGCCGGTGTGCTGTGTGACGACTTCGCCGCCTTTGAAAAGAATGATGGTAGGAATGGCACGGATGCCATATTTGGCAGGCGTTGTGGGGTTTTCATCCACATTCATTTTCAGGACACGCACGCGTCCCTCGTACTCGCCGGCAATTTCGTCAATAACCGGTCCCAGGGCACGGCACGGACCACACCAGGGAGCCCAGAAATCAACCAGGACAGGCATATCTGATTTAAGAACTGACTCGGCAAAAGCAGCATCGGTAATTGGCTCGGCCATGGTAACACTCCTTTCTGTTTGTTTCTCTCCGCAGGCTTTGGACAAGCCGGCGGCTGAATGAGGAAAACACATGAAAAATCGTTTCTTTTCTATAACCGAAAAGAAGGGGTATTAACAAGTGAAATAAGAGATGCGGGAAGCAAGGCTAAATCCCGCATGCATCAGGAAACGGCATGCCAGTCCTCGGGAATGGCCCTGCCCCTGGGAACAGCCTCCAGGGACAGATCATGCACGTATCCTGCCTTATACTGCAAATAGCCTGTATAGGCTATCATGGAGGCATTGTCAGTACATCTTGCCATGGGAGGCATATGGATGACACCGCCCCTTTTGTGCATAAGATCCGTCATTCTCTCCCTGAGAAGCGAATTGGCAGCAACGCCGCCTGCAACCATAAGGCAGCGCACGTCAGGATATCTGTCCAGGGCACGCCTCACCTTTGCTTCCAGCGTTTCCACAACAGCCAGGTTGAAGGAGGCGCAACAGTCGCACAGTTCCTGCGGTGCATCGTCTGCATTGGCCAGCGGAACCGGCCAGGCAGGCTTTGCAAAATGCTCACCTGAATAGAGCGCAACAGCCGTTTTCAGGCCGCTGAAGCTGAAATCAAGGTTGCTGTTGTCAAGGTACGGCCTGGGGAAAAGATGCGCATCGGCCCTGCCCCTGCGGGCAAGTGCGTCAAGCAGCTTTCCCCCGGGATAGGAGAGCCCCAGCACCTTGCCGCATTTGTCAAAGGCTTCGCCTGCGGCATCGTCCAGGGTGCGTCCCAGCTGCCTGGCCTCAACGGGAGAGCTGAAATAATAGATATTGGTATGGCCGCCTGAGACAAGCAGCCCTAAGGAAGGAAAAACAAGCTCGCTGTCCAGGCCTGTCACCAGCAGATGGGCCAGGAGGTGGTTGACACCAATCAGGGGGAGATTGCCGGCAAGGCACAGCCCCTTGGCAAAGGCCATGCCCACAAGCAGGCATCCTAAAAGCCCCGGCCCCCTGGCAATGGCGACGGCATCCAGGTCTGCAAGCCTTAGCCCCTGGCGCTGCATGAGCGTGTCATACAAAGGCCCCATGAAGCGCAGATGCTCCCTGCTGGCAAGCTCCGGCACAACACCCCCGAACAGGGCGTGCACGTCAGCCTGGCTGGCCAGGACAGCATCACGCAGATGCCCGTCCTCTACCAGGGCAAGCCCCGTTTCATCGCAGGATGACTCTATGCCAAGAACCAGCATGCCGTTTCTCTCTTGTGCAGCCTAAGACCTATTCGCCCGCATGACGGGCGTAGATGGCCTCGACAGCCTCCACGTCCTTCTTGGAGCCGATAAAGAGCGGCGTGCGCTGGTGCAGCATCTCGGGTTTTTTCTCCAAAATGCGCATATGGCCGTCAGAGGCGCGTCCGCCAGCCTGCTCTGCCAAAAATGACAGGGGGTTGGCTTCGCACATGAGGCGCAACTTGCCCTGGGGACGGTCATTGTACTCGGGGTACATGTAGATGCCGCCATAGATCAGGGTGCGGTGGAAATCAGCCACAAGGGATCCCACATAGCGTGAGGAATAGGCGCCGCCCTTGGAAGAAGGCGCCTTGTGGAAGTATTCCACGGACTCAAAGGCAGCCTTGCCCCACTTCTGGCGGTAGCCCTCGTTGCAGGAATAAATCCAGCCCTGTTCCGGAATCTTCATGTTGGGATGGGACAGCAGGAATTCGCCAACGCCGGGGTCAAGGGTAAAGCCGTGCACGCCGTCGCCAGTGGACAGCACCAGCATGGTGGAAGGACCGTAGAGGAAGTAGCCTGCGGCTACCTGCTCTGTGCCGGGGCGCAGCACCTCGTCAAGGGTAACCTCGCCCGTGTGTCCTTCGGGACGGCGGTAGATTGAGAAAATGGTGCCGATATTGACATCGACGTCCATGTTGGAAGAGCCGTCCAGGGGATCAAAGATGATAATATAGTCGCCGCGCGGGAATTCCGGCCCCACGCGGATGAGGTCGGGGTTTTCCTCGCTGGACATGGCGCAGATGGCGCCACAGCGCTCCATGCGGTAGATAAAGATGCGGTTGGCCAGCTCGTCTATCTTCTGGACGGCCTCGCCCTGTACGTTGATAAGGCCGGTTCCGCCCAGGATATCCAGCAGGCCTGCCTTGTTGATACGCTGTGAAATGGATTTGCCTGAAAGAATCAGGTCGTAGAGAAGTCCGGTAAATTTACCAGTCGCATGCGGCGAACGTTTTTGATGCAAAAGCAGATGTTCGGTTACGGTGATATCGGACATGACAATATCCTCCAGCTGCACGCTCACATAAGTGGCGGAAAAATACCTGTCTTCCTGTGGCATGCCGCCATCAGCCATGGCTGATGGCGGCATGCATATATTCTTTTAGTCTGATGCCCCTGCCTCGGGAGCTGCTTCAGGTGCCGCAGCCTCAGGAGCCTTCTGCTCGGCAGCCTCGGGCTTCTTTTCCCCGCCAGCATTGCTGCGCGGGCCGAAGGGCGAGAGCCTGCCGCCGCTCAGAGTGGGAGCCACGGGCTCCACATCCATCTCCAGGGCATTGGG
>JAUMVQ010000170.1 GCA_030530085.1 Desulfovibrionaceae bacterium
ACCAACTATTCCAGCTGCTATGCTGCCTGCACTAAATATTCCCTTGTTGTAGCATGCTTTCGCTGTTCCGCCCTTGTTTTCTGTTATTTCTGCATTTCCTAAAACAACAGTTCGGAATTTGCCTTTTATCTCCTTTTCAAAAGGTGCATACCATGTCCCGCCTGATTCGACTTTGCCAGACTCTGCTTGTTTACGATTATTATCCCATTTTTCTGCACACTGTACCGCCCTGGGAGCAAACAGCATAAAAGAGAAGAGTGCCATAAATAAAACCATATGGCTGAACACATTTGATGTACGTACCATTTCTCTCCTCTTATCGTTTTTTTTGTCGGCAGATCACCATGGCACAGTTGTATTGGCAGGGACTACTCATAAAGAAATGCCTGGTGCTTTTACGTCAGCACCAAACATCACAAAACTATCAACGGTGCCTTTCAGCCCAGCCTTTCTTCACCGTATATGCCGCAATGCAACTACAGGACAGCTACAGCACGTTCCTGGCCTTGCTTAATACAGCCTGAACCGCAGAATTGGAAATCTCGATAACATCGGGCACATAGCGGTTTAAGGCAGTCTCAACAAACTCAGTGTCAGAGCGGAAATTACCTATCCTTATCTCATCGCCTGCTTCTGAAATCTCAATTTTGCCTATCGTTGCATTGAACGTCTTGTCGGGCACACCGGCAAGCTTGAAGGTCAGGGAAGGATAAGACACATCGGTAACTTCCAATATGCCGTCAAGGTAGCTGCGGCCGTAGGTTTTGATGATAGTGCTGACCGCTGTGTTGATAACAGCATCCTTGCCTTTCTGAATCAGTGATTCAAACATGTGCACTCCTTGCATGGTATGCGCAGCAAGGCATTCTCTTTTTTCAGGAGAGCCCTGCTGCGCTTTTGCTTAGTTCTGTTTGTGAGACCAGGTAAATATATGGCTGTGCCGCCCTACTTTGCGAGCAGTGACTCTACAAAGGCAGAGGCTGTCTTCTGTATGGCCTTCAGATGCCCTGCATCCTTGAAGGACTCAGCATACAGCTTGCAGATGTCTTCTGTTCCGGACGGACGCACTGCAAACCAGCCGTCATCAGTGACGACCTTGACTCCGCCTATGGGAGCGTCGTTTCCGGGTGCCTTGGTGAGCACATGGGTGACAGGACTGCCGCCAAGCTCGGTAACAGTAACATCCTCGCAGGCAAGCCCCTTGATTTTGGTCCTGACAGAGGCATCTGCAGGGGAATCCAGGCGCTCGTAGACGGGTTCGCCCATTTCCTTGCAAAGCCTGCGGTAGAGCTCTGAGGGACTTGCCTTTTCCTTAGCCATCATTTCGGCTGCCAGCAGGCAGAGCAGAGGCCCGTCCTTGTCCGTGCTCCAAGTAGCCCCGTCAAAGCAGAGGAAGGATCCGCCTGCGCTTTCCTCGCAGCAGAAGCCGCACTGTCCTGAAGACAGCGGCTGCACAAACCACTTGAAGCCCACGGGCGTTTCCACGACAGGACGGTTGAGCAGCCTGCCTACCCTGTTCAGCATGTCGGTTGTGACGACAGTCTTGCCTATGCCGCATCCTTCAGGCCAGCCAGTCCTTGTACGCAGAAGGTACCAGGCACAGACGGAGAGATAGTGGTTGGGATTCATGAGGCCGTCAGCTGTGACAATGCCGTGCCTGTCAGAGTCGGCATCGCATGAAAAACATAAGTCAAACTGATCCCGTATTTTGAGCAGGCCTGACATGGCATAGGGAGAGGAGCAGTCCATGCGGATTTTTCCGTCCTTGTCACGCGGCACAAAGCGGAAGGTCGGATCTACGCACTTGTTTACGACTGTGAGGTTAAGCCCGTACTTGTCGGCAATGGGCTGCCAGAGCTCAAGGCTTGCCCCTCCAAGGGGATCAACGCCAATCTTGAGGCCGGATTCAGCAATGGCCTTCATGTCGATGATGGAGCCTAAGTTATCGACGTAGGCTGCCGTATAATCGTATTCCTGCACAAGTTCGCTTCCCCTGGCCTCAGCCCAGGAGACTTTTTTAACATCCTTGTTGCCGTTTTTAAGGAGCTCGTTGGCACGCTTTTCTATACGTGATGTCTCTCCGGTATCGGCAGGTCCGCCGTGGGGCGGGTTGTACTTGAAGCCGCCGTCGCAGGGCGGATTGTGCGAAGGAGTGATGATAATGCCGTCGCAACGCTCCTTGCCGCTGTGCTCCCTGTTCCAGAGCAGGATGGCATGGGAGACGCAGGGGGTAGCCGTATAGGCGTCGTCTTTGGCGACGCGCACGGAGACATTGTTGGCTACAAGCACCTGCAAGGCTGAGCGGTAGGCAGGCTCTGAGAGCGCATGCGTGTCAAAGCCTATATAGAGCGGCCCTTCTATGCCCATCTCCTTGCGCACGTCGCACACTGCCTGGGTAACAGCAAGAATGTGGGCCTCGTTAAAGGTTGCCTTCAGCGCCGATCCCCTGTGACCAGAGGTCCCGAAGCTTATGCCCTGGGCCGGATTATGTATGTCAGGTGCCACTGTGTAGTAGGCACTGATAAGGGCCGGTATATTTTCCAGTGTAGTCGGATCTGCCAGTTTCCCGGCTTCAGGATGCAAAGCCATACTGATTTCTCCTCAAAAAAATGTTTTCTGCCGTCTTCAGGAAAGAAACATGTTCTCTCCTTCTGATCTCACCACAAGAAGCGGCCGCTGTCTATTTATTTTTCACGTCAGGGCGCAAGGCGGCCAGAATATGTACAGTCCTTTTAGCCCATGTCCTTAGCAAACAAAAAGGGGGCCGCCGTATAACCGGCAGCCCCCCTTGATTGTTAGTCCGTTTCAGAAAGCATGATGCCTATTTCTTCTTCTCGATTTCCAGCGGGACGAAGAATGTCTGGCCGCGGCGCATAACCTGCAAAACAACGGCTCCGCGCTTCTTGCCTTCATTGTTGACGATCTTGGACAGATCGCCCAGCTTGCGCACCGGCTTCATGTTGGCCTTGAGAATGATGTCGCCAGGACGAAGTTCTGCATTGGCTGCAGGCTTGTTGTCCATAACGTCTGTCACCAGCAGGCCGCCCTTGATGCCGTCCAGACGGCTGACTTCCTCTTCTGTCAGGGGCCTTACAGTAAGGCCGAGGAGAGCATCTCCCTTGTCCTTGTCAGGAGCGGCGCTGCCGTCAGCGCTCTTGCCGCCATCCAGGCCGGATGAGCGGTCGCCAAGCTTCACCGTAAATGTCTTGGGTTCTCCTTCGCGGATAACCTCGACCTTTACTTCTGTGTTGGGACGCTTGGCTGCAATGGTACGCAGCAGATCGTCACGATCCTCGATGACCTTGCCGTCAATCTTGGTGATGACGTCGCCTTCCATCAGCCCGGCTGCTTCAGCAGGCTGTCCCGGCTGCACACCGGCCACGAGGGCACCCTTGTTCTCTGCAAGGCCAAGAGCCTTGGCCGTATTCTCGTCCATATCCTGCATGGTAATGCCGAGCCAGCCGCGGCTGACCTTCTTACCGTCACGAATCTGGTCGATAATACCCTTTGCCATATTGGAGGGGATGGCAAAGCCGATTCCCTGTCCGGAGGCAATGATGGCCGTATTGATGCCAATCACCTCACCCTTCATGTTGATGAGGGGACCGCCGGAGTTGCCGGGGTTGATTGAGGCATCGGTCTGCAGGAAATTGTCAAAGGCACCAGCATTGATGTTGCGGCCCTTGGCAGAAAGGATACCGGCTGTAACCGAATGATCCAGTCCGAAAGGATTGCCGATGGCCATAACCCATTCGCCAACCTTGAGACTGTCAGAATCACCGAACTTGAGAAACGGCAGCTGTTTGTCTGTATCGATCTTGAGCAGGGCCAGATCGGTTTCTGCATCACAGCCGATGAGCTTGGCCTTTACAGACTCGCCCTTGCCGTTCTTGCTGTCAAACGTCACACGGATGACATCTGCACCGTCAACAACGTGGTTGTTGGTTACAATGTATCCGTCCGAAGAAATGATGAAGCCGGAACCAAGGGACTTCTGCTTGGGCTGATGGCGTTTGCTCCTGGACTTGGGTCCCTGCTGGAACGGGCCGAAGAACTGCTCGAATCCGGGGGGAAGTCCGCGAAACATCTCGTTGAAGAAGTCGTCAGGGGCATTGCTGGTCTTGACGGTCTTCTCTGTATTGATGTTGACCACCGCAGGGCCGCTCTGTGTAGCAAGCTCTGTGAATTCAGTACCGGTTGTTCCGCTCACGGGAGCGGCCTCGACGTAGCCTGTACCGGCTACAAGGGATGCAGTCAGAAGGGCTGCGCCGAGGAATGAAAGGCTTTTATGCATACAGAACACACTCCTTATTGTTTGTTCTGCATAGCCTTCTGCAAAGCCTGTGCCATAATGGAGCCTTCTGAAGAAGAATCTTCAGATTTCTGGTGCTGGCGCCAGGACTGGTCTTCGGATTTCTTGCCCTTGCGCTCGCCGCCTTCCTTCTTCTCGCGGGGCTGCTCGGCAGGCACGCCGCCCTCGGGCACGAGGGTGATGCGGCGGGCAACGGGATCAACGCGCTGCACTTCCAGGGTCACAGGAGCGTCCTTTTCGAGCTTCTGGAACTGGGCGGCAGTCTTGGTGGCACGCATGATGGCTTCAGGCAGGAGGCCGGTCACGCCAGGAGCCAGGCAGACAAAGAGGCCGAACTTGGACTGGCTCTCGACAGTGCCCTGAACGGTGCTGCCGGCGGGGAACCTGGTCTCGACATCGGCCCACGGATCGTCCTGGGCCTCGCGGATGCTCAGGCTCACGCGGTGGCTGTCAGCGTTGATTTCCTTAATCTTGACCTGAACCTTGTCACCGGGCTTGCACACTTCGTCAGGACGGTTGACGCGCTTGGTCCAGGACATTTCGGAGAGGTGCACCAGGCCTTCGATGCCGGGGCACACTTC
>JAUMVQ010000171.1 GCA_030530085.1 Desulfovibrionaceae bacterium
ACCAGAAGCAGATGCTGGTGGCTATGCCGCAGCCTATGCCGCCCATCTCAGGCAGGCCGAAGCACCCGTATATGAAGATGTAGTTGCAGGGTATGTTCAGCAAAAGGCAGAAAAGGCCTATGACCATGGCAGGCCTGGTCAGGCCGAAGCCCTCAAAGAAGGAGCGGACATTGATAAAGAAGAGAAAGGCCGGAAGCCCCGGCAGCAGGGCCTGAAGATAGCCTCTGCTGACCCTTGCCATGTCGCCTTCAAGGCCGAACATGGACAGATGGCAGGAGAGATACCAGAGCAGCAGGATAAGGACAGAAGAGATGGCGCATGACAGCAGAATTCCCTGGCGCAGAAGCCAGGCTGCTCTGTCAGGGCGCTTTGCCCCTACAAGCTGGGAGGACATGCCGGAGAGCACATGCAGGCAGCCTATGGCAAACATGGAACAGGGACCCCAGACAGATCCGGCCACGGCAACGCCTGCCAGATCGACGGCACTGTAGCGTCCTGCCATGACAGTATCCACAAAGTTCATGGCAACCTGGGAGATCTGGGCCAGGAGAATAGGCAGTCCCATGCGCCACAAGGTCTTTGCCTCAAGCTTGGAAAAGAAGAGTTTCATAAAAAAGCTCCGCATACCTGGCTGTACAGCCCTTTATGCAGCAAAGAAAAACAGGGGCCGTTTGTGGCAACGGCCCCTGCATGATTAGTCGGAAAAAGGGAATCAGGCCGCCCTAGCGCATGAGGTTGAGCAGATCCTCCTCGGTGAGGTGGGTCACGGCGGTCTCCGTGCCTTCCAGGAAGTCGGCTGCCAGCTCGCGCTTGGTGCCGTGCAGCTGCAAGATCTTTTCCTCAACGCTGCCGCGCTGGATCATGCGGTAGATGGTAACCGGGCGCTTCTGGCCTATGCGGTGGGCACGGTCCGAAGCCTGGTCCTCCACTGCCGGATTCCACCAGGGATCCAGGTGGATGACGTAGTCGGCAGCTGTCAGGTTGATGCCCATGCCGCCGGCCTTTAAGGAGAGCAGGAAGACATCGCCCTCGCCTCTCTGGAAGGCAGCCACGCTGGCCTTGCGGTCCTTTTCAGGGGTAGAGCCATCGAGGTACTGCCAGCGTATGCCCTTTTCGTCAAGGGCCTCGCGTATCATGGCCAGGTAGGTAGTAAACTGGCTGAAGGCCAGGACCTTGTGCCCTGAGGCTATCAGGCTTTCCACAGTATCCAGGAACTGCTCTGTCTTGGAGCTGTGCTTTTCCAGCTTCATCATGTCAGGATCGGCAAGGCCGGGATGGCAGCAGGCGCGGCGCAGCCTGGTGAGCTCTGCCAGGATGGCTATACGGCTGGAACCGCCCTTGCCCTGCGCCTGCTGTGCAGCCAGCTTGGCAACGGCATTGGAGCGTATGGTCTCGTAGAAGGCCTTTTCCTTGTCGTTGGGCTCAATCAGGATGTTCTGCTCCGTCTTTTCGGGCAGCTCGTCAAGCACTGCCCCTTTCAGGCGCCGCAAAAGGAAGGGGCGCACCACAGCCCTTAAGGATCGGTTGGAGCTTGTTCCGGGTGCCGCCGTTCCATAGCGGTGGCAGAAGCTCTCCCAGGATCCCAGAAGGCCCGGGTTGATAATGTTAAAGAGGCTCCACAAGTCGTCAATGCGGTTCTCTATGGGCGTACCGGTCAGTGCCAGCCTGAAGTCCGCATCCAGGGTATGGGCAGCCCTGGCCCTCTTGGTCTGGGAGTTTTTCATGGCCTGGGCCTCGTCAAAGACAATCATGGCCCACTTGCGGCTTCCCAGTTCCTTGCGCACATTGTTCAGCAGGCCGTAGCCCACGATGAGCACGTCATTGGCCTCCAGGGCGTCTACCGTCTTCTGCCTGTCCGTGAGCCCCAGCCTGAACGGAGTAAGCGAGGGCGCAAAACGGTTTATCTCGGCTTCCCAGTTGGAGCAGACCGAGGTCGGCGCAACCACAAGGCAGGGGCCCTTGAGAGCCTGGTTGAGCAAAACGGCTATGGACTGCACAGTCTTGCCAAGGCCCATGTCGTCTGCAAGGCAGCCGCCCACGCCCCAGATGGCCAGGCGCTGCATCCACTCATAGCCTTCGCGCTGGTAGTCGCGCAGATCGGCCTGAAGGGTCTTGGGCAGCACAGGCGTCACGGAAAAGGCCTTGTTCATGCGATCGACAGAATGCTGCCAGGGCTTGTCTGCCTCAAGCTGTATATCTTCCAGGGCCTGCTCGACTGCCCCTGCAGCCAGGGCATTGACCTGCAAGGCGTCCTTCTTGCCTTCTGATGTTACAAGCTTGAGCTTGGAGAGCTTGCGCCGCAGGTCATCGGTCAGGGAGACGTACTCGCCGTCGCCCAGGGCCACAAAGCGGCTGCCCTTCATCATGGAGATAAGGCCCTTGAGCGAAATCATCTTGTTGGCGTCAAGCTGCACGTCGCCGGTCACGTCAAACCAGTCAGAGCGGCTGGCACTGCGGATCCTGACCTTGACGCTGTTTGCGTCAACAGTGCCGCCCAGGCGGATTTTGCATCCCTTGGGCCATTCCACTGTATTGGGAACGGGACTTTTCTTAAGCTCCTCAAGCAGGGTCAGCACGTCCTCGGGACTGCCAGTCTCCCAGTACTTCTCGTCAATGTTGGCAGCCAGCATGGGGCAGGCATTTTTCAGTCCGTCAAAGGCAGCCTGCTCGTCTGCAAAGCTGCGCTTCACGCGCACGGTCTTGGTCAGGACCTTGGCCGCATCTTTGGCCAGGGCTGCTGCTTTCTGCCCGTCTGCTTTCGAACCATCTTCGTTCTGTCCTGCTTCCTCAGGCCTGCCTTCTTCCAGGGGCACAGTCCCCAGCACCTCCTCGGCGCCTTCTGCTGTCGGGAAAAACATCGTGCCAGGCCTGCCCAGGGGACGGACGCCGATCTGGGCGGAAAAGCCAGCCTGTGTCTGTTCCAGCTGCACGACCGGCGTAGAGACGCCGTCAATGGTCTCAGCCTTAAGATCGTCGGCCTTGAGGGAAACATCCATGTCCGTTTTGGTAAGGGACAGGACGCGCGGCAGTTCCGCCCTGGGAATAACCACGTCCTTGGCCATAAGCTGTGCCAGTTTCAGCTCACGCTCCTTCAGCACATAATAGGTCAGGACATCGTCTTCAAAATCGTAGTAGGTGTCACGGCCATCCTTCAGTTCCTGCATCATTTTGGGGATGGACAGCGTATACGTGTCCTTTTTGCCCTCTTTCACAAAGAGCTCAAGCTGTCCGCGCCTTATGGTGACAGGACGAAGTTCGGGACGTTTCTCTCCCAGCCTCTTCTTCTGCGTATAGACAAGCGGATAGCCTTCCAGTTCCTGGCAGCAGTCATCCAGGTGCAGGGTAACGTTCCACCAGTCCTGATCACAGAGGGTGAGCAGAAGGCGGTCCTTTTTGGTCAGGTAGTCGAACTTGTTGGGGTCATTATGGAGATAGCCTAAGCTTATTGCCCGCGGTACCCCCCAGCCGGTCCGTATGGTCTGCTGCACCATGGGCTCCACATAGTTTTCCTTGGGATGCAGCACCCAGATCAGCCGTTTTTTCTTTGCCACCTCTTCTTCTTTTGTGCGGCACAGCTCTTCCATGGCAGAAAGGCACATCTTCCATGGTTCCATTTTTTCCACAAGCAGGGCGACGTTTATAAAGCCTTCAGGAACAGAGCTGTCCCTCTTCCACTGCTCTTTTTCCTTGGCAGGAACAACGGCTTCCAGGATATCAGCATAGCTGCGCCTGTACAGAGGCAGCCAGCTATACATGCGATAGTGCTTCTCCAGATAAGGCCTCGGATCCGAGCGGGTTTTAAAAGCCGAAAAATCAATGCGGGCATATGCGCCGCAATACAGTATAATTGACAGGAAATTTGAGTCATCACTCCAGTACTTAAAGCCCTGGCTGAGGGTCTGCCTGGCCTTGTTCTCGTCGCCCTTGCGCAGGGCGTCCAGGGCACGCAGGGCGTAAAAGCCGCATATGCCCAGATTCACAAGCTCCGCCGAAGTGAACTTCCTTTTGAGCGTCCTGTCAATGATGGCCCGCATTTCTTCATGATCGGCTTCGTTTCCGTACAAAAAGAAGGTCAGTGCCGTTATAAGGCCCAGAGTGTGCCCCGTATTCAGGGCAGCACGGAGGCGGTGCAGCTTCTTGTACCTGTAATAGACAAGCCTTGCCACATCAATGGCCTGGCTGCTCCCTGCAAAGCAGAGGATTGCGGTACGGGCTGTCTGGCGGACAATATCGTCTGCCTCGCTGGCACAAGGATCGCTGCAAAGGGCAAGAGCCTTGCCGGCATCACCCTCTTTCCACCAGGAATACAGCGCAGCGACACCTGCCGGAAGCATTTCCCCTGCAGGGCCGCCCTCTCTGCCCAGCCTGCTCATAAGAGACATGAAGGAAGGCCTTATGGTCATTGTCCTGATAACGTGAACAGCGTACTCCCTCAGAATGGCATCCTGAATTTTGGGCGTGCGCGTACTGATCCAGTCATCAGGCAGGGGAGTGCGCCTGACGAAGAGATAGAGTTCCTCCGCTGCCTCATCGCCTCCCAGCTTTCTATACTTATCAAAGGCCGCATCGTCGTTCTCATATATGGCTACAACCTGCGCCATGGCAGCAGCTACGGGAGCATTTTTGTACTTCGGCAAATACTTGTTTTTTATTGTGTCAAGAAGAGCCTGGTCCCTGACAGCCTCGCAGCAGAGCATATGCCTGATTTCGGGATTCAGGACATGTACATTGCTGGAGACATACACAGGGCCCGGATATTCTGCTTCTGCCTTCCTGTCATAGCCGATGCCGTGGCAGCGGATGCGGTAACGCACATAATCAGCATAATAG
>JAUMVQ010000172.1 GCA_030530085.1 Desulfovibrionaceae bacterium
AGAAAGGAAAAACAAGCGTAGTCTTCATGGGGACGCCGGAGTTTGCGGCGGATATTCTTGAGGGGCTGCTTGCTTTTGACAATGTGTCCGTATCCTGCGTCTACACGCAGCCTGACAGGCCTGCGGGAAGGGGAAAGAAGCTGCAGCCCTCGCCTGTAAAGGTGCTGGCTGAAAAGCACGGTATTCCTGTGCGCCAGCCTGCCAGCCTGAAAGGAGAAGAAGAGCTGACAGTGCTTGCAGGGCTCAAGCCTGACTTTTTAATCGTGGCAGCCTACGGCATGCTTTTGCCTGAGAGCATACTGGCAGTCCCGCATTTTGCCCCCATCAATATCCACACGTCCCTTTTGCCAAAATACAGGGGCTGCGCTCCTGTGCAGAGGGCCATCATGGACGGCGAGCCTGAGACCGGCGTCAGCATTATGCGCATGGAAGCAGGCTTAGACACTGGCCCTGTCTACGCAAGCACTGCCGTCGCAACAGCAGGGGAAACGTCGGGCTCTCTTTTGAAAAAGATGGCGCAATTGTCGCTGCCTCTTTTGAAAACAGTACTGGCAGAAGTATGTGCCGGGACACTTAATCCTGTGCCGCAGCAGGGTGAGAGTACCTATGCTGCCAAGATTTTGAAGGCTGACGGCCTGATAGACGTCTATTGCCCCTGCGCTGTGGCAGACTGCCATATCAGGGCCGTAACGCCTGATCCTGGTGCCCATGTCACCCTTGAACTTGCCGCAGGCGAAGTGACGCTGGTGCTTGAAGAGGCAGTTCCTGTTCCCTTTGAAGGGAAGATGGCTGCAGGAGAGGTCTATGCCAGAAAAGGGAAGCTGCTTTTAGCATGCGAGGACGGATGCCTTGATGTGAAGAGGGTGCGTCCGCAGGGAAAAAAATCCATGGATGTGGCTTCCTTTCTCAACGGACAGAGGCTGTGCACCCCGGAGCTGGTTCTTGCCGGCAAGGTTAAGCCTCTGATGGGAAAATAAAGATGTCTTTTTCAGCCAGACTGGATGCTTTGCGCCCCTCTGCCAGGAAGGCAGCCCTGCTTGTCCTTATGGAGACAGAAAAAGGGGCACCCTTGCAGGCGGCCATATCTAATGTCCTGGATACTATGCCTCTTTCCAAGGATGCCAGGCGCCAGGCTACGGATCTGGCCTACTGCTGCCTCAGGGCGTACACCCGCTGCCTTTTTGTCTTGAAGGGTGTGTATCCCAAGTTTGACCGTTTTCCAAAGCCGGTACAGCATCTTCTGCTCACGGCCTGCACGGCACTGCTCTTTCAGGACGGCGCACCTGCCTATGCCGTAGTCAACGAAACTGTCTCTGATATCCGTTTCCTGGCCGGAAAGGGTGTGTCCGGCGCTGCCAACGGCGGCCTGCGCTCCCTGCTTCGCCTGGGCGATGCGGTTTTGTCCCAGGAGTATTACCGCAGGGAAGGGGAGGGGGAATTTGAGGCCTTCTGCCGCTACACCTCTTTCCCTGCTGCCTTAGGCAAGCTTTTGCTGAAGGAATGCGGTGAAGAAAAGGCCAGAACTGTCATGCAGGCAAGCTTTGCCAGGCCTTGTACCTGCATCCGCCTAAATCCCAAGAAGGAAGGCTGCAGTGAGCTTAAGGAAAAGCTTGTCGGCATGAATGCCGAGCCTCTTCCCGGTGCTGCAGGCAAGTTTGGGCTGTATTTTCCCCATGGTGTTCCGGCTGATATTTCCTTGTCTGAACTGGCCGCTGAGGGCAGGATATCCTTTCAGGCCGCAGGATCGCAGCTTGCCCTGGCCGCCCTCTCAATAGACAAGGATAGTCCTGTGTGGGATGCCTGCGCAGGTTTTGGCGGCAAGACGGCATATCTTCTGGAAGCCGGATACAACGTGGAGCTGGCCTCTGACATTTCCTTTCAGAGAGTACGGATGATTCCCGGGGAATGCAGCAGGCTTGGCCTGAAAAAGCCTGGCCTTATGCTTTGTGACGGCACAAGGGCTCCTCTTATGCGCTGGGACGGGACAATGATCCTGGATGTGCCCTGCTCAGGCCTTGGCGTTCTTGGCAGGCGCCCCGATATCAAGATGCGCCACAGGGATCTGGCTTCCTATGTGCGGACACAGAGGGCACTGCTTGAAAGAGCGCTTCTGATGGTGCCCAAGGGGCGCGATATCATTTACATGACGTGTACCGTGACCAGAAGCGAAAACCAGTCCCTGGTACGGGACGTCTGCCATTCCTTTGGCGTAAGCCTGGCAGAGGAGCATACGGTGGAGCAGCCTTTTGAAGGCATGTATGCCTGCCGTATCAGGGCCTGATGCAGGCTTTTAATCCTGCTTCATGCCCAGCAGCGCCAGAATGCGGTTCAGTTCTTCGCCGCTCTTGTAGGAAAGCGTCATTTTTCCGGTATCCTGGGTGCCGGAGAGCTTTACCTTGCATTGCAGGGATGAGCTGATGTCCTTTTCCAGCTGGCGGAATTCAGGAGTCTTGGGCTGTCTTTTGTGCACGGCCTTTACAGCCTCGCCAGAAGATTCTGTTTCCCAGGGAAGAGCTTCTCCCTTCTTCCAGGAAGCCAGAATATCTTCGCAGGCACGGACCGGAAGCTTGTTGTCCAGGATGTACTGCAAAAAGGCTTCCTGCTTTTCCGGAGCCTCGCCAAATCCCAGGATGCAGCGGGCCTGGCCTGAACTGATTGTTCCTTCCTGCAGGCTTTTCAGGGCCTTGACCGGAAGCTGCAGCAGGCGCAGGGCATTGGCCACCTGGGAACGGCTTTTGCCAAGGTTGTCTGCCAGTTCTTCCTGGGTGAGGCTTAAGGTCATCTTGAGTTCCTGCATGGCCAGAGCCTCTTCTGCAGGATTAAGATCCTCTCTTTGCAGGTTTTCTATCAGGGCGATCAGCATGACGTCCCTGTCGTTCATTTCGCGTATGAAGACAGGAACCTCGTTAAGGCCTGCACGCTGGGCAGCACGCCAGCGGCGCTCGCCGGCAATGATCTGGTACTTGTTCTCTTCGTCAGGCAGGCGGCGTACTATGATGGGCTGTATAATTCCCTGCTGCCGTATGGATCTTGCCAGCTCATCCAGGCCTTCCGCACTCATGGATTTTCTGGGCTGGTTTTTGTTGGGAACAAGGCAGTGCACGGAAAGTGTACAGACACTGCTGTCTGCAGGCTGAACTTTGTTTTCTACAGAGAGCAGGGCATCCAGCCCGCGTCCCAGACCTTTTAATGACACTGTTGACTCCTTGATATAGAATATATGCCTCTCATGTGCCGTTTAAGGCTGCATGGGCATGGCAAATTTTGCGTTTATACAGGTGGGTAAGCTATGTTTGATTTGGAAACACATATTGTTCATATGCGGGATACAAAGAACACAAATGAGTGTTTCTTTATTTCAGCCGAACTGGGCGTGCGCTGTGCAGACATCTTGCAGGGAGCGCTCCCTCTGCTTGAACAGAGCCGCCAGCTGCCTGCACATCTCAGCGCCTTAAACGGTCCGGACGGAAAGCCTTTTGCCTATATTATAAGCCGTGAAATGTGGGAAATGACCCGCTATGACTTAAAGTCTGCCGAGCGCGAGCTCTTCTACAGGCATGGCGGCGTGCCTCAGGAATCGTTAAAGGAATTTAAGGGCTTCCTGGAACACTGGGACTATGATTACGAATACAAGGCCGAGGTGACATGCCCTGTCTGCGGCAAAAAGACCGCTGACTGGAGAACTGATCCCCTGCATCCCTTCCATCTCAGCAATGCCAATGACGGCGGGCTGCTTGTGTTCCAGTGCAGGGAGTGCGGCACAACCATACGCCAGAAACACTTCAGGGACGAAATTGTCTGCGAGCATACCCTGCCGCGTGCCCATTAGGCTAGGGGAGCGCCTTCCTGGTGATAAGCTCCTGGGCAAGGCTCAGGTACGCCAGGGCTCCCTTGGACTTGATGTCGTAGTGGATGATTGATTTGCCGTGACTGGGTGCTTCTGACAGGCGTACATTGCGAGGGATATAGGTCTTGAGCAGGTAGCGCGGAAGCACTCTTTCTATTTCATTCCTGACATCCTTGGACAGGCGGTTGCGAACATCATACATCGTGAGCAGGATGCCGATGATATTAAGGTCAGGATTGAGCTTTGCCTTAACCTTGGCATAGGTATCCATAAGCTTGGCAATGCCTTCCAGTGCGAAAAATTCGCATTGCAGGGGAATCAGGAGCTCATGGGCTGCGCAAAGGGCATTCAGTGTCAGCAGGCCCAAGGACGGCGGACAGTCCAGAATGATAAAGTCATAGTCCTTGTCTATATGGGAAATAAGATCCTTAAGATAGCGTTCCCTGGCTATTTCGTTGACAAGCTCAACTTCCACTGCGACCAGGTTGATATCTGCCGGAAGAATATTGAGGAATGGCGGCTTTATTGCGGTAATGGCAGACGTGACCGAGTCATGGTCAGGCTTGTAAAAAACAGAGTATAAGGTGCCGTTTCCCAGAGCTTCGTCATAGCCAAGTCCGCTGGTCGAGTTTCCCTGCGGATCGCAGTCGATAAGCAGCGTCTTGTATTCCAGGACGGCTAATGAAGCGGCAAGATTAATGGAGGTTGTAGTTTTTCCTACGCCTCCTTTTTGATTCGCAACACAAATAACACGGGCCATAAATTTATATGCTCCTGGCGGCAGTGTTTCACGTGAAACATTGCCGTATTTTTTTAATGGTGTCTGTTATTAAAGCTTTTCTTAGACGATTGTTTAAGTTCC
>JAUMVQ010000173.1:0-2674 GCA_030530085.1 Desulfovibrionaceae bacterium
CATGAAGACAAAGAAGAGGCAGCCCCAGAAGTTGCCCATGGGCATCTGGTTGAAGATATTGGGCAGGGTAATGAGCACAAGGCCTGGGCCTGAGTCAGGCTGCACGCCGTAGGCAAAGCAGGCGGGGAAGATAATGAGGCCTGAGGTCAGGGCCACAAAGGAATCAAGGCCCACGATGCACAGGGACTCGCCTGTGAGGTTGCGCTCATTGTTGAAATAGCTGCCGAAAATCATCATGGCGCCATTGCCCAGGCTTAAGGTAAAGAAGGCCTGGTTCATGGCTGCAGAGATGGCATTGAGGATGCCTGCGTTTTTCAGGCGCTCAAAGTCAGGGGCAAGATAGAACTCAAGGCCCTCTGTGGCACCGTCCAGGGTCACGGCACGGATAGCCAGGGCAATCATGATGAGCAGAAGGCCTGACATGATGACCTTGCTCACGCGCTCTAGTCCTCCGCGCACGCCAAACCAGCACACGGCAAGGCCTAAAACAAGAGTCAGAAGGGACCAGAAGGTCAGCGTCAGTGGCTGGCTCAGCATCTGCCCGAAAAAGGCCTGTACGTCTGCAGGCGAGAGGTCAAGCTGCCCTGTCCCCATATACCAGCAGTAGGCAAGCATCCATCCTGCTATGGGGATATACATGATCATGACAAGATAGCTGCCCACAAGGCCAATAAGCCCGAACTTGTGCCATCCCTTTTTCTCCGGTGTCAGCACATGAAAGGCCCTGCCCATATTGCGGCGTGAGGCACGTCCCATGGAGAATTCTACGACCAGGACAGGCAGACCCAGTGCCAGCAGGAAGAAAAGGTAAATCAGGACAAACCAGGCTCCGCCATACTGGCCGGTAATCCAGGGGAAACGCCAGACGTTCCCGAGACCGATGGCACAGCCGGCAGAAAGAAGCAGAAACCCCAGGCGGGACGCCAGACGTTCGCGATCCATGGACAGCACTCCTTATAAGAAAACAAAAAGCGGACAAAGGGCGGAATACTCCGCCCTCCTCCCTTAAGGGCCGGTCCCTCACCGGCCCGGTGACTGGCTAAAAGAACTTTTCGATATAGCCGTTGACAAAAAGGATAATGATCAGGACAGGCAGTATCCAGGTGAGGTAGAAACGTGTCCACCTCGGGAACTTCGGGCCGTCGCCCTTGTCTGCTTCAGCGACAAACTTGTCCCAGCCCCAGCCATAGCGGCTGGTGCAGTAAATCAGCATGAAAAGCGATCCCAGCGGCAGGATGTTGGTGCTGATGATAAAGTCTTCCAGATCCAGGATGCTGCTGCCGGCTCCCAGGGGCGTAATATCGCTCCAGACATTGAAGCCCAGGATGCAGGGCATCATGAGCACTGCCAGGATAACGCCATGTATGACGATGGAAGGCTTTCTCTGCCAGCCGTGCACGTCCATGCTGTAGGAAACGATATTTTCAATGACGGCGATAACTGTGGTTACGGCAGCACAGCTCATAAACACAAAGAAGAGGCAGCCCCACAATGTGCCCATGGGCATCTGGTTGAAGATGTTGGGCAGGGTGATGAGGATAAGGCCGGGGCCTGAATCAGGCTGGACGCCGTAGGCAAAGCAGGCAGGAAAGATGATAAGTCCTGAGGTCAGGGCCACAAACGTGTCCAGGCCTACGATATAGATGGATTCGCCGGTCAGGTTGCGGTTGTTGTTGAGATAGCTTCCGAAAATGAGCATGGCGCCGATGCCGAGGCTTAAGGTGAAGAAGGCCTGGTTCATGGCAGCAGAGACAGCATTGAGAATGCCGGCATTCTTTAAGCGCTCAAAATCGGGAGCAAGATAGAAGGCCAGGCCCTCGCCTGATCCGTCCAGGGTCAGGGAACGAATGGCAAGCGCTATCATGATGAGCAGAAGCCCTGACATGATGACCTTGCTCACGCGTTCCAGGCCGCCCCTGACACCGAACCAGCACACGGCAAGGCCGATGACAAGGGTTACAGCCGACCAGAAGGTCATGGTCACAGGATCGCCAAGCATAGATCCAAAAAAGGCGCCTACCTGGTCAGGCGGAAGATTAAGCTGGCCTGTTCCCATAAACCAGCAGTAGGCAAGCATCCATCCGGCAACGGGGATATACATGACCATGAGCATGTAGCTGCCCACAAGGCCCAGAATCCCGAGCTTGTGCCAGCCTTTCTTCTCAGGCGTCAGCACATGAAAGCTTCTGCCCATGTTGCGTCTTGAGGCACGGCCTATGGCAAACTCCATAATCATGACCGGCAGCCCGAAGATGACCAGGAAGAAAAGATAAATCAGCACAAACCAGGCGCCTCCGTACTGGCCGGTAATCCACGGGAAACGCCAGACGTTTCCGAGGCCTATGGCACAGCCGGCAGAAAGCAGAAGAAAGCCCAGACGCGATGCCAGACGTTCCCTATCCATTGAAACCCTCTCCTTAACAAAAACAACACTCAAGTCAGAATATATGCGTGAAACAAAAGGTCACGCAGAAATGCGGCAAGGGCCTAAGGCTCCGGCCGCAAAAAAAAACTCAGATCAGACTTTACGATCTGCTGTCCTCAGCAGGCTTTTCCCCGGTCCCTGTGCCTGGTTCTTTTTTGTCCCTGACATAGCTGGCCCTGCTGTGAATGCAGAGTGCAGCCAGGGCCAGGGGGAAAAAGTGCACTGCGTGAAAGAACAAGGCCAGTCCCA
>JAUMVQ010000173.1:2774-4706 GCA_030530085.1 Desulfovibrionaceae bacterium
GCAGCCAGGGCCAGGGGGAAAAAGTGCACTGCGTGAAAGAACAAGGCCAGTCCCATGGCCGTGGTACCGTCTATGCCGTACCAGGACATGGACAGGACCATGGCCCCCTCAAAAAGCCCTATGCCGCCCGGCAGCGAGGGAATGGCTGTGCCGACAGTGGCAACAGTCAGGACGACAAGCTGTTCTGCTGCCCCCAGTTCCAGCCCGCCCACATAGCGGACAGTGAAGTAAAAGCTCAGGTAGTAGGTGCCCCAGGTGGCAACGGAATACACAAAGCCATGGGCAACCCACGGAAGCGAGACCTGGTCTATCAGGCTTGCATGCAGCCTTGATACAGGCGAGCTCAGCGATCCTGGCAGGAAGCGGGCATAGAGGGAGTGAAAAAAGCCGGACCAGTGGCGCATGGCCAGAAGACAGCAGCAGCCTGCTGCAAAGGCAGCGAGCGGCACGACAAAGCTCATGGACATTTCGCTAGTGCCAATCTGGGTCCAGGCAAAAACGAGCAAGGTGCCAAGGCAGATGCAGTCCAGCAGCCTGTCCCAGATGATGACAGAGCTTATGTCCACCAGCGAATACCTGGTACTGCTTGTGAGATACAGTATCTTCAGGGCATCGCCTGCCTTGGCAGGCAGGATGCAGTTCATGCCCGTCCCCAGGACTGTGGCGGACAGGCTGTGCCTGAAACCTATGTCCTCTGGCAGCAGCACTGCCAGCCTTTTGCCCATGAAGAGGTAGTCTGCCAGGGCAAAGAAAAAGACCGGCAGCATGGCGGCAAGGCTGTAGGATCTTGCGGCCTGCCAGAGCAGCGCAAAATCCACGTCGTACAGGGCCCAGGCCAGGGCTCCGAAGCCAAGCCCCCACTGGGCAAACTGCAATGCTGTGCGCTGAAACCTGCTCATGACATACCAGGCCAAAGGACATATGCCCTGCAAAGACAAATAAACTAGCAAGAAAGTACAGTTGTATATCTGTTTACAGTGACAGTGGCAAGAAACGATACATATCGCTGCACGGCACGCTGTTGCGGCCCTTTTTTATCTGCATCCGGGCTTTTGACAAAAAATATGCTGCCCCTGCCCTTTTGTTTTCCAAATTTCAGCCGATGGGACTTCTAAAGCTTTCAGGCATTGCTGCCGGAAGGCTGCCAGGACTTTTTGAGCCAGAAGGACATTTTGAGGCTTCTTTTTCGGAGAGAAGGACATGACAGGATGCAGAAGGACATATGAGGATAGGAGTCCCCTGATATGTTCCGGACCAGAATATGCACTCCCCTGTTCAGTGCTGCTCTCCTTAGCAGGCTTCATCGGCATACTTGTCCTTCTGCTCAGCTGTGCCTGCACCACGGCTTTTGCCCAGCCCTTGTCAGGGCAGGCAGCCAAAAACTTTTCCAGCACCCTGAAGGGAGTAAAGGCGGAGAATTTCGGCACTCTGCGCCTGCTTGAAAAAAAATCCCTGAAGGGTGCCTATGAAAAGAACGTGAAAGCCGTTGCCCTGCTTGAAAAGGATGCCAGGAAAAAGACCTGGCGCCAGCCCTGGGAAAATTTGCGCGATGAATTTGTCTCCATCGCCATTTCCTCTCCGGGTACGGACCTTGCAGCAGAGGCTCTCTTCAAGGCAGCAGCATGCCAGAAGGCGCTTGCAGCATATTCCAGGCAGAACAAGGACTGGCGCCTGGCTTGCAGCATGTTTGAGGCCCTGTATGCAGCATCCCCCAAAAGCAGGCTTGCAGACGACAGCCTTCTGGCCTGTGCAGACATTCAGGCGAGATTCCTGCGCGACACAAGGCAGGCCCTGAAGTACCTGGACCTGCACGCCAAAAAGTACGGCAAGTCTGATACAGCCAAAGAGGCAGAAGCCCTCCGCAAAACGCTTGCGGACGCTTCCCCCAAAAAGGAAGCAAGGAAGGAAGGCAAAGAGGACAAGGGACCTAAG